>DAIQBC010000035.1:0-13129 GCA_036781345.1 Acidimicrobiales bacterium
GCGATGATGCGATCGAAGGTGTCATCCGGGAAGGGCAGGCGCAGGGCGTCGCCGTTGGTGGTGACGGCCAGCGCATCCCGCTCGGTGCCGGCCTCGCCGGCCTCGCGCATGGCGGCGAACAGCCCGTCGACGTCCTTGAGCTCCGCCGCCGAGTAGTCGAAGGCCACGACCCGTGCGCCGCGACGGTAGGACTCGAACGCGTGGCGGCCCGCTCCACAGCCCATGTCAAGCAGCAGGTCACCTGGTCGGACGCCCAGGTCGTCGAAGCGCACCGTCAGCATCGTCAGTCCTGGCCCAGCCGGATCCGGTACTGCTCGACGGTCTTGAGCGCGGTGTGCTTCCACGACCAGCGGTCGATGATGCGCTGCCGGCCGCGTGCGCCGATCGTTGCCCGCAGATCGGGCTGCTCGAGGGCCCAGCGGATCTTGGCGGCCAGCGCCTCGCTGTCACCGGGCGGCACCACCATGGCGGTGTCGCCGTCCTTGCCGATCACCTCCGGCACGGCGCCGCCGGTGGTGCCCACCAGCGGGGCGCCACAGGCCATGGCCTCGATGGCGGGGAGGGAGAACCCCTCGTAGAGGGACGGCACCACGGCCATCTCGGCCTCGGAGTAGAGCTCGATGATGCGGCGCTCGGGCACGTCGGTGACGAACTCCACGTGGTCTTCGAGGCCCAGGGCCTTGATGGCGGCGTCGCTGGCGCCACCGGGCTTGCGGCGGCCGATCACCACGAGGTGCACGTCGGGACGCTCTGTGCGCACCTTGGCCACGGCTTCGAGCAGGTACTTGAGGCCCTTCATCGTCACGTCGGCCGAGGCGGTGGTGACGAGCCGGCCCGGCACCACCTGCACCTCGGGCAGTGGCGTGAACAGCTCGATGTCGACGCCCACCGGCACGATGGCCATGCGGGCGGGGTCGACCTCGTGCTCCGCGGAGATGTCCTTGAAGGAGTTCTCCGACACGGTGATCACGCGCTCGAGGCGGCTGGCCACCCGAGTCTGCATGGTGGTGAAGGAGTACCAGCGGCGCAGCGTGAGCTTCTTGTACCAACCCTCGGCGGCGTCGATCTCGAGGCGGCGGTCGACGGTGATGGGGTGGTGGATCGTGGCGATCACCGGGATGCCGAGCTGGCGCTCGATGGCGAGCAGGCCGTAGCCGAGGCACTGGTTGTCGTGCACGAGGTCGAAGTCGTCCTTGCGGTGCCGCAGGTGGTCCCAGGCCCGCATCGAGAAGGCCAGCGGCTCGGGGAAGGTGCCGGCCGAGAAGGCGGTGACCTCGAGGAAGTCGGTCCAGTGCTTCAGCTCCCACAGGCCCGGCATGCGCATCGGGAAGTGGTCGTTGTAGATGTCGAGGCTGGGCAGCTTCACCAGCGGTACCCGCTCGTCGAGCACCGGGTAGGGCTGACCGCCGAGCACCTCGACGTGGTGGCCGAGGTCGACGAGGGCCTTGGCCAGGTGCCGGGTGTACACGCCTTGCCCGCCGACGTGGGGCTTGCCCCGGTAGGCCAGGAAGGCGATGCGGAGGGGGGCGTCGCTGGGCATGGTCCGACAAGCCTTTCGGGGTATTGACCCATCGGTCAACTCAACGCGCCGGTGGATGAGCCACCTGCAGCAAGCAATGTGCTAGCTGGCGTGCACGCTATCGCCCACCCGCAGGGTTCCGCTCTCGGAGACGCCCGCGTAGACCCCGAGGTTGTTGGCGTTGGTGTCCCGGATTGTGGTGCCGATCGCCTTGTCGCGGGCCAGGCCGGGCTGGGCGCGCGACGGCATCGAGCAGCGCGCGGTGGGCATGAGCACGTCGGTGACGACGTCTCCGACCTGGACTCGTGACCAGCCCTCCTCCACGAAGCCTGCGTCGATGCTGTCGATCAGGGCGGTGGGGCGGAAGCGGCGCACGTCCCAGGCGCCGCCGGGGTGGGCGGCGGCGATGGCGGCCAGGCTGGCGGTGGTGAGCCAGTGGGCATCGGCCAGGTCGAGCCAGGTGCCGGGCGGACCGGGCCAGTCGAACACCGGCGTGTCCTCGTCGGACATGCCCGTGTACATCTCCATCGGGAGGACGCGGTCGGTGGGCGGCGGCTCCAGGCGGACGGCGAGCCCGAGCCAGTCGGAGAGGACGGCGTGGATGTCGTGATCCTCCGTGGCGTGCTCGGAGCCGTCGGGGAGCGTGAGAACGATGCGCTGGTCGTCGAGCCGGGCCGAGGCCAGCAGCAGGTCGGCGTGGCGCTTGGCGGACAGCACCTTGCCGGCGATGGGGTCGATGACGGCCAGCGTGCGATCGCCCGCCGCGCCACCCGGGGCAAGGTCGAGCGAGTCCACCGGCTCGCCCTGGAAGGACTTCACCGGGTACCGCCACAGCTGCGCGACCGTGCCCACGGGCTCCACGACGAGCAGGCTAGGCGGATCGACCGATGCGTGGCGGATCGTGGCCCGTCGATCGGCCACCCCCCACGTCAGCGCGTGTGCGATCGTGTCGGGTGCCCGGACGCCAGTGGAGCTCCCGTTCCTCGTTCGGCGCGCTCACGCCGAGACAGGGTCGGCCGCTCGACCCCCCGGGCGCGGCCCTCCGCGTCCGCCCGTTCGCGCTCGGCGCGATCGCTGCCCTTCTCACCCTCGCAGTGGCGCCAGGAGAGGTCGACTGGCCCCCGGCGGTCGGCGCGCTGGCACTGACGGTCCTCATCGCGTTGTCATGCACGCTCGTGCCGTGGACACGGCTTCCTACCTGGTTGCAGGCGGCTCCGCCGTTCGCCTACTTCGGTGTCGCGGGCCTGTTGCGTGCCGCGGCGGGTGGGGCAACCTCGGGGTACTCGCCGCTCATCATGCTGCCCTTCTTCTGGCTGGCGCTGTACGGGACGCCTCGGCTCCTGGCGGGCGCGACCCTGGTGTCGGCGAGCGTGCTCATCGCGCCGATCCTGCTGGTTGGTGCGCCGGAGTACCCGACCACGGAGTGGCGGCGGGTGATCATCTGGATGTCGGTCCTGCCACCGATGGGCTTCACCTTGCGATCCCTCGTGCAGCGCGTCGAGGCCCTCGCCCGTGACGATGCGTTGACCGGGTTGCTCAACCGCCGAGCGTGGGACGAGGAGCTCCAGCAGGCCGTGGCGAGGGCCCGGCGATTCAGCGAGCCGCTGACGGTGGCGTTGTTGGACCTCGACCACTTCAAGGCCTACAACGATGCTCACGGCCACCTCGCCGGCGACGGGTTGCTACGCGTCCTGGCGGACACCTGGCGCCACCGGATCCGTGAGATCGACCGCCTCGCGAGATACGGAGGCGAGGAGTTCGGTGTCGTGATGCCCGCTACGACGATCGGCGGCGCACACGTCGTGGTCCAGCGGCTCCTTGCCGCGGTTCCAGACGGGCAGACGGCGTCTGCCGGGATCGCGGAGTGGGTCGGTGACGAGGACGCCACCGCGTTGGTGGAGCGCGCCGACCAAGCGCTGTATCGGGCGAAGCGAGAGGGTCGCAATCGAGCCAGGAGCGACCCCGCCGCGCACGCCGGGGAAGGCGACTGACTCAAGGGAGCAGGTCTGACCACGTGAGGGACATCTCGGCCACCAGCGGCTGGTGGTGCCGAACGAGGGTGGCCAGCTCGAGGTGGTTGAGGGCATCAGGCGGGCCGGTCTGGGGCTCGACGCAGATCGCGTGGCTGGGCTGATCGTAGAGCACCACGTGGTCGCAGGTGGAGGCCATCGTGAGCTCGAGGGCCCCTGGCCAGGTGAGCCGGGCGGGCCAGGTGACAGCAGTGAAGCAGTCGTCCCAGGGACCAGAGGGCGGGGGTGGCTCCACGGTCCCGAGCGGCAGCCCATCCACCCCTCGGGGGTACCAACGGGCCGCGTCGAGCTGCACCTCGAGGGCACCGCCCACCTCGAGGCGACGTCGGAACCACGGGTGCCAGCCGAGGGTGGCCGGGAAGGTCAGGGCCTCGCTGTGGACCTCGAGCCGCAGCTCGAGCCGGCTGGCGGTGAGCGCCACCTCGTGCACCGCCCACCCGGCGTAGGGCCAGCCCGGCTGCAGGTCGGCTCGTAGGCGCAGATAGCCGACGTCGGCCAGCTCGAGGACCCAGCGGCGGTCGAACACCGTGCCGTGCATCGCGTGACCGGCATGGTTGACCTCCAGCTCGTGGAGGTGCCCGTTCCAGGCGAACCGGCCGCCCCGCGTGCGGCCCGCCCAGGGGGCCATCGGGTAGCAGCCCGACAGCAGCGGGTCGCTCGGGTTGCCTCGTGTGCCCGGTTCGGGCGCCACGAGCAGCTCGTGGCCGTGCACCACCAGCGACGCCAAGCGTGCCCCGCGCGCCCGGTCGACGCGCACCGTGGCCGGGCCAGCCGTCAAGGTGGGCACCGGCGGAGGCTACTGGCTCAGGTGAACACGGGTTCGAGGTGCTCGGTGACGGTGGCGTCGCGCCCGAACACGAGGAAGCGGTCGAAGCCCCGCAGGAACCAGCGGTCGTGGCTCACCACCACAACGGTGCCGACGTAGCTCTCGAGGGCCTCCTCGAGCGCCTCGGCCGAGGACAGGTCCAGGTTGTCCGTGGGCTCGTCGAGCAGGAGCAGCGTGCTGCCGGCCAGCTCGAGGAGCAGGATCTGGAGCCTGGCCTGCTGGCCACCCGACAGCGTCTCGAAGGGCTGCTGCGCGCACCCGTGCAGGCCGTAGCGGCGCAGGGCGGCCATGGCCTTGCCCCGCTCCAGGCCGCGGCTGAGGAGGATGTCGAGCAGGTCGACGTCGCGAAGCTCGGGGTGGTCGTGGGTCTGGCTGAAGTAGCCCGGCACGACACGGGCGCCGAGCCGCCAGGTGCCGTCGTGGTCGACGGGCTCTCCGGCGAGCAGGCGCAGGAAGTGGCTCTTGCCGGTGCCGTTGGGGCCGAGCACGGCGAGGCGCTCGCCGTAGACCACCTCGGCGTCGAACGGGTCGGTGAGGCCGTGGAGCTCGAGCTGCTCGCAGATGATCACCCGGGTGCCGGTGCGGTCGCCGCCCAAGCGCATCGTCACCTGCTGGTCGACCACCCGCTCGGGCGGCGGCGCGGCCTCGAACCGCTCGATCTTGCTCTTGGTGGCGCGCACCCGGGAGGCGAAGGCGTCGCTGCCCATCGAGGCGCGGCGCCGATACTCCACCAGCGACGCCTGCATGCGCTTGCGCTCCTCCTGCCACTGGCGATGCTCGTCGTCGATCCTCGCCAGCCGGGCCTCCCGGGCCTCGTGCCAGGTGGCGAACGAGCCGCCGTGCACCCACGCCGTGCGCCCCTCGAGCGTGACCACCCGCTGGGCCACCGCGGCGAGGAGCTGGCGGTCGTGGCTGATGACGAGGATCGTCTTGGGGCACGCCTGCAGCGCCCGCTCCAGCCACTCCTTGCCGGGCACGTCGAGGTAGTTGTCGGGCTCGTCGAGGAGGAGCACGTCGGCGTCGGAGCGCAGGAGCACCTCGAGGGCGAGCCGCTTCTGCTCGCCGCCGGAGAGGGTGGCCAGCGGCCGGTCCCCGGCCCTCGTGAGCGGCTGGTGCACCGCGATCGTGCAACAGGTGTCCCACAGCACCTCGGCGTCCCAGCCGCCGGCGTCGCCCCACGCGGTGTGGGCCCGGGCGAGCGCCATGCCGGTGCGCTCGCCCGGGTCGGCCTCGGCGGCGGCCTCGGCGGCGGCCAGAGCGGTGGCCGCCTGCTGGAGGGGTGCAGGGGACAGATCGAGGAGCATGTCGCGCACGGTGCGGCCCTCCTCGCGCCAACCGACGAGCTGGCGCATGACCCGCAGCCCGCCGTCGACGTGGACGCTGCCTGAGCTCGGAACCGTGTCCCCGGCGATGACCCGGAACAGCGTGGTCTTGCCGGCCCCGTTGGCGCCCACCAGCGCCACGTGCTCCCCGTCGCCCACCCCGAAGCTCACGCGCTCGAGCAGCTCGACGCCCCCCGGCGTCCGGCACGCCACCCCGTTCACGTCGATGGCCCCCACTGTCAGACCACGCTAGTGACCCCCGCGGCGGGTGCTCACCGAGCCAGCCTGCGACCTGCGGCAACCGAAGTGGTCTCCGGATGTCGCAGGTTGTCGCTGTGACCTGTTCAGCCCACCGTCAGGCGACGGCGAGCATCGTGGTCCCGGGACCGGCGTCCGATGGGCGGGGCTGGCCACGACGACAGGGAGGATCCGTGATGCGGGGAGCGCGCTGGACGGTGGCACTGGTGACGGCGGGGGCGCTCGTGGCGGCGACCGCCTGCGCTGGTGGGTCCGATGCCGCATCACACCGGGTGGCCACGGCGTCCACCCCGGGGCCGGATCCCCGGGTGAAGGGGCAGCCGGCGTTCCGGGCCGATCCCGCCTGTGGCACCTACAGCGGCACGGGGTGCGCCCCGCAGGCCGAGCGGATCGATCTCGAACCACCGACCTTCTCCCACCCGACCGACATCACGAATCCCCTGTTCCCGATCTCGTCGCTCGACTCCGTGGTGCTGCTCGGCGTGGTGGAGGACAAGCCCTTCCGCTCCGAGACCACGCTGCTTCCCGAACGCGGCACCGTGGTGCTCGACGGCCAGCCCGTGGAGGTGGTGCTCTCGCAGTACACCGCCTACCTCGACGGCCGGATCACCGAGGTGGCGCTCGACCGCTACGCCCAAGCCGACGACGGGTCGGTCTGGTACCTCGGCGAGGACGTGTACGACTACGAAGGCGGGAGCATCGTCGTCTCCGAGGGGACCTGGCTGGCCGGACGCGATGGCCCTCCGGCGATGATCATGCCGGGCAGCCCGAAGGTGGGCCAGGTGTTCCGAGCCGAGGACATCCCTGGCATCGTCTTCGAGCAGGTGACGATCAAGGAGGTCGGCAAGACGGTCGACGGGCCGTTCGGTCCGGTCGACGGTGCCGTGGTGGCGGAGGAGCTGCACCTCGACGGCACGACCTCGGAGAAGGTGTTCGCGCCGGGCTTCGGCGAGTTCTACACGGAGAACGCCGGCGAGGTGGAGGCGCTGTCCCTCGCTGTCCCCGCCAACGGGGTGGACGGCCCCGAGCCCGTGGCGCTGACCAAGCTGGTCACCGCGTCGTGGGGGCTGGTCGAGAGCGCGCGGCTGGAGGAGTGGGACGCCGTCGACGCCACCTTGGGGCAGATCGAGGACCGTTGGGCGGAGCTGTCGGGCGAGGACAACCCTGTCCGGGTCGCCGATGCCCTCGACGGCGCGCTGGCGAGCCTCACCACTGCGGTCAAGGCACGGGATGTGGGCAAGGTCACGCTGGCCGCCAGCGACGTCGCCGAGTCCGCCCTCGACCTCGAGCTGCGCTACCGGTCGGTGGCCTACGTCGACATCGGTCGGTTCCACCTGCACGCCCAGCGCCTCCGCATGGCTGCCGCCGGGGGTGACGCGGGGGGCGTGCGGGCCGAGCTCGCCACGCTGGAGTGGGTCCGCGATCGCCTGACGGGCACCCTGGCCACCGACGAGCGGGCCCGGGTCGACGACCTGCTCACCGGGCTCCGCGTCACCGTGGGCGCCGGCGACCTGACGGGAGCTGCCGACGAGGCCGCCCGCCTGACCAACCTGGTTCGCACTCTGGCGTGAGGTGATCGGAACCCGGCCCACCCTGAACATGCGGTCTAGGTTCGGCGACCGTGCGAGCGGTGGTGCAGCGGGTGACGAGGGCGTCGGTGACGGTGGGCGACGAGGTGGTGGGCGCCATCGGCGCCGGGCTGTGCGTCTTCGTGGGGGTCACCCACGACGACGACGAGGTGAGCGCCACGAAGCTCGCCGGCAAGCTCTGGAACCTGCGGATCCTCGACGACGTGGAGGGCGTGATGAACGTGTCGGCGAGCGAGGCGGGTGCGCCCCTGCTGGTTGTCTCGCAGTTCACGCTCTACGGCGACACGGTGAAGGGGCGACGACCCTCGTGGCTGGCCGCCGCCCGCCCCGAGCAGGCCGAGCCGCTGGTGGACGCCGTCGTCGAGCGCCTCCGCGCCTTGGGCGCCAGCGTACAGACGGGCCGCTTCCGCACGGAGATGGCGGTGGAGCTCGTCAACGACGGCCCCGTCACCCTCATCCTCGAGACCTGACCGGTTCTGTGGACCCTCACGTCCGCATGGCGAGCGTGAGGGTCCACAGAACCGGGGAGGGGTACGGTCCGGACGATGGAACCTGGCCTCCGAGCCCTGCCGCGGTGGTTCGACGACGCCAAGCTGGGGATCTTCGTGCACTGGACGGCGGCGGCCGTGCCCGCCTTCGCGCCGATCACCGATTCGCCCTTCGATCTGGCCGCTGGAGGTGGAGGCTGGGAGGAGGCGATGCGCTGCTCGCCCTACGTCGAGTGGTACCAGAACTCGATCGCCATCGAGGGCAGCCCCGCCGCCCTCCACCACGCCGAGGTGCACGGCAACCGCCCCTACGACGACTTCGTGGCCCGGTTCCTCGCCGGCCACGCGGGATGGCAGCCCGAGCCCTGGGCCGGCCTCTTCGCCCAGGCGGGCGCTCGCTACGTGGTGCTCGTCACCAAGCACCACGACGGCGTGCTGCTCTGGCCGAGCGACACGCCGAACCCGCACAGGCAGCGCTGGGCGTCGGCGCGCGACCTCGTCGGCGATCTGGCGACGGCCGTGCGGGCGCGGGAGATGCGCTTCGGCACCTACTACTCCGGCGGGCTGGACTGGACCTTCGGGGGACTCCCGATCACCGACCTGGCCGCCATGTTCCGGGCCATCCCGCAGACTGCTGAGTACCTCGCCTACGCCGACGCGCACTGGCATGAGCTCATCGACCGCTACCGGCCCGACGTGCTCTGGAACGACATCGGCTACCCGGCGGCGGCCGACCTCGAGGGGCTGTTCGAGCGCTACTACGCCGCGGTGCCCGACGGTGTGGTCAACAACCGCTTCGATTGGATCGCGCAGACCTCGGGCTCGCGCCACTGCGACTTCGTCACGCCGGAGTACTCGACGGCCGGCGACCCGAACCGCAAGTGGGAGAGCACAAGGGGCATCGGCACGTCGTTCGGCTACAACCGCTTCGAGCCCGAGAGCAGCTACCTGTCGCCCGACGAGCTCGTCCGCATGTTCGTCGACATCGTGGCCCACGGGGGCAACCTGCTCCTGAACGTCGGCCCCACCGCCGAGGGCGTGATCCCGTGGGTGCAGGCCCAGCGCCTGCTGGCGCTGGGTTGGTGGCTGCGCACCAACGGCGAGGCGATCTACGGCACCCGACCGTGGACCCGCACCGACGGCACCACGGGCGAGGGCCACGACGTCCGCTTCACCACCAGGGACGACGCCGTCTACGCCATCGTGTGCGGCACGCCGTCGAGCGACCGGGTGGGGCTCGACGTCGTGCCGGGGGCGGGCGCGGACGTCCGTCTACTCGGTCACGACGTACCACTGAGCTGGGCGGCATCCGGCGACGGCTGCGTCGTCACCCTCCCCGGCCGACCCGCGGAGGGGCCCGCACTGACGGTGCGCATCTCACCACCGCCCGCGGACCGATCTCGCTGACCGGCCTCAGCCTCGGCCGATAGCCGGCTGGCCGATGTGCCGGCGGTGCTCGCCAGGTCGGGCGGAGCCGCGTGATGTCCGCGACCGCCCGGGCATGCGGGAGCTGGCGGGCCGAGGCGCAACGGATCGCTGGCGGACCACGTCAGGATCGGCCGGGCCGCTGGCCGCCGGCGCTCACGTGGGTACGGGGCGGGCCTCGACGTCTCGGAGTGCGACGACGGTGGGCCCGGAGCCGGACGGCGCCTTGAGGTCGACCCAGAGGCCTGCTGGCGACCCTCGCCAGGGCACCGGCGCGCCATCGAGCGTCTCGACAGTGGTGGTCGGGGTGGCGCCGACGTCGGGCAGCGTGAGCGACCCCGCGACGTCGCGGACCAGGGCGTACACCGCGTCGTCGCGGGCCGTGTAGCGCACCGGAGCGCCCTCGGCGGTCGTGGTGCCCGGCCGCACCCACGGACGGGTGCCGGAGATCGCCTTGCGGTTCAGGCCGACCCACTCGCCGAGCCACCCGAGCCGGGTGAGCTGCTCATCGGGGATCTGCGCGTCGACGCCGCGGGGGCCGACGTTGAGGAGCAGGTTGCCGCCCTTGGCCACGATGTCGGTGAGCATCCACAGCAGCTCGTCGTGCCCGAGGAAGTGCTCGGGCCGCGAACAAGCGTTGTAGCCGAAGCTCTGGTCCATCCCTCGGACGCACTCCCACGGCGTGCGCTGGACCTCGGGGAAGGTCACGTACTCGGGGGTGCGGACGTCGAAGTGCGGAGGCATCGGCGGCACGATCCCGGCGTCGCGCCGGGCCAGGCGCTGGAACCCCGCATCGATGGCCCGGCGGGCCCCGGCGGAGCGCGTCACCGAGAGCAGGGGGCTCCACGGCAGCCAGCGGTCGTTGACCACGCCGTCGGGCACCTGCTCGTAGTAGTGGGCGAGCAGCGGCCACAGCCGCTTGCCCTCTGCCGGCCAGGCGATGTCGTTCCACAGCACGCTCGGCCGGTAGCGGGCGATGAGCTCCCGCACCTGCGCCTCGGCGTAGGCGGGGTAGTCGCCACGGGGGACGGCGTCGAGCATCTCGGCCACCGATCCCATCGGCCGATCGTCGAACGTCGCGTCGAGCCCGCCGGAGTAGTAGACGCCGAAGCGCATCCCCGCGCCCCGTACGGCCTCGCTCAGCTCGCCCACCACATCCCGCCCGCAGTGCCACCCCGGGCGGCGCGGGTTGTGCACGCTCGTGGGCCACAGGCAGTAGCCGTCCATGTGCTTGGTGACGAGCACCACGTAGCGGGCGCCCGTGGCCGCGAAGCTCGCCGCCCACGACTCCGGGTCCCACCGCTCGAGCCCCGCCTCCCAGTCGCCGGCGAAGTGCTCGTAGGGCCGGTCGCCGTAGACCTCGCGATGGTGGTGGGCGACGGGACTGGCCGGGAACCGCAGGGAGTTCGGGTACCACTCCGCATAGGGCGTGGAGGCCAGCGCGTCGCGGCGGCCCGACTGCACCAGGCTCCCGATGTCGATGTCGACCGGCGCGAACGCGGGCACCGACGCCGGGGTCCAGTGCACGAAGATCCCGAGCTTGGCGTCCAGCCACCAGGCGGGCACCCGATGGCGTCGCAGCTCTCGGAGCAGCGGGTCCCTCAGCGGCATGGCCGACCTCCCGGCGGGAGCTGGTCAGCCCCGGCGGCGGGCGATGAAGACGGGGATCTGGCGCTCGGTGGCCGCCTGGTACTCCGCGTAGGGCGGGTAGGCGGCCACGGCTCGCTCCCACCACGCCGCCTTCTCGTCACCCTCCACCTCGCGCACCACGACGTCGAAGGGCTCGGGGCCGTCCTGGAGCATGACGGCGGTGGGATCGGCGCGCAGGTTGTGCACCCACACGGGGTCCTTGGGCGCGCCGCCCATAGAGCCCACCAGGGCGTACTCGCCGTCGTGCGCCACCCGCATGAGCGGCGTCTTGCGGAGCTTGCCGCTCTTGTTCCCGCGGGTGGTGACGATCACGATCGCCATGTCGGTGCCCTGGAGCGTGGTGGCCTGCTGGCCCCCGGAGGCCTCGTACTCCTCCACCTGGTTGCGCACCCAGTCCCACGTGCTCGGTTCGTACTCGCCGTCCAATGCCATGCCGACAACCTAGGGGCCGGCGGTAGCGTCGACGTTCGTGCTCGTGGCCAGGGACATCGAACGGCATCAGGGCGCGCAGGTGGTGCTGGGCGGCGTGTCGGTGTCGATCACGGCCGGCACCCGGCTGGGGATCGTCGGGCCGAACGGCATCGGCAAGTCCACCCTGCTGCGGGTCCTGGCGGGGCTCGAGCCTGCCGACGGCGGTCGGGTGGAGCGCTCGCCGGCCACCACCACGGTGGGGTTCCTGCCGCAAGAGCCCGACGCCCACGACGGCGAGACGCTGCGCGCCTACCTGGCCCGGCGCACCGGGGTGGCCGCAGCCAGCGACGCGCTCGACGCCGCCACCACCGCCCTCGGTGGCGACGACGCGTCGATCGAGGCCTACGGCATCGCCCTCGAGCACCTCCTCGCCCTCGGTGGCGACGACCTGGACGCCCGCACCGGTGCCGTGCTCGCGGATGTGGGGCTCCCTGCGGATCGGCTCGACGTCGAGGTCGGCCACCTCTCCGGCGGACAGGCGGCCCGGGCCGCGCTGGCCGCCATCGTCCTGTCGCGCCAGGACGTGCTCCTCCTCGACGAGCCCACCAATGACCTCGACTTCGCGGGGCTCGAGCTGCTGGAGCTGTTCGTGCGGACGACGCCGAGCGCGGTCGTCACCGTGTCGCACGACCGCACCTTCCTGGACAGGGTGGTGACCCGCATCCTCGAGCTGCGGATGCCGGGTCACGACGCTGCCGAGCACGCCGGCGGCTGGAGCGACTACGTGGAGTCGCGCGACCTGGCCCGGCGCCAGCAGCTCGAGGGCTACGAGAAGTACGCCGCCGAGCGCGAGCGGCTGCAGCAGCGCCAGCGCACCCAGCGGGAGTGGGCCGTCGTGGGTGTGAAGAACGCCAAGGCCAAGAGGTCCGACAACGACAAGCTCATCGTCCACCACAACGCCCAGCGCTCCGAGAAGATGGCGTCGAAGGCGAAGGCCACCGAGCGGGCCATCGAGCGGCTCGATGTGGTCGACAAGCCGTGGGAGCCGTGGCAGCTCCAGCTCGAGCTCAAGGCAGCCACCCGTGCCGGCGACGTGGTGGCCCGGCTCGACGGCGCCGTGGTCGAGCTCGGCTCGTTCCGGCTGGGGCCGATCAGCCTGGAGGTGGCGTGGCAGGACCGTGTCGCGGTGCTCGGCCCCAACGGCTCCGGCAAGACCACCCTGCTCCGCGCGTTGCTCGGCGAGGTGGAGCTGGCTGCTGGCCAGCGCTGGCTGGGGCCTGGTGTGAAGGTGGGGCTGCTCGACCAGCGCCGCCTCCGCTACGGCGGCGACGCCCCGTTGCTGCGTTCGTTCATGGACACCACCGGCCTCGACCGCAGCGAGGCGCGCTCCCTGCTGGCCAAGTTCGGCCTCGGTGCTGACCACATCGACCGGGCCGGCGCCGACCTCTCCCCGGGGGAGCGCACCCGAGCGCTGCTGGCCGAGCTCATGGCTCAGGGCGTCAACTGCCTCGTGCTCGACGAGCCGACCAACCACCTCGACCTCGAGGCCATCGAGCAGCTCGAGTCGGCCCTCGCGTCCTTCGACGGCACCCTCCTGCTCGTCACCCACGA
>DAIQBC010000036.1:0-13093 GCA_036781345.1 Acidimicrobiales bacterium
CGCCCACCTCCTCGACGATGCCGGCGCCCTCGTGGCCGAGCACGATCGGCGGCGGTAGCGGGATGGTGCCGTTCTGCACCGAAAGGTCGGAGTGGCACACGCCGGAGGCGACGATCTTGACCTTCGCCTCGCCCGGGCCCGGAGGGGCGATCTCGATGTCGTCGCGGACGTTGAGGTCTTCG
Organism: Acidimicrobiales bacterium; assembly: GCA_036781345.1. Classification (GTDB taxonomy): domain Bacteria; phylum Actinomycetota; class Acidimicrobiia; order Acidimicrobiales; family VFJN01; genus VFJN01. The sequence continues at coordinate 183 of DAIQBC010000036.1, forward strand.
GAAACGCCCTTCAGAACGGCTGCGGTGATCATGGGTCCCCCTGGTCGAGTAGCGAGTGGACGAGCGTGCCACTGGGGCACGGGTGGAGCAACCTGAGCAGACGGGCGAGCGGTCAGCGGGCCTGGTCGACGAGGGCGAGGATGTCCTCGGTGGGGAGCTCCCCGGAGGCCCTGGCCACCACGTTGCCGTCGCCGTCCACGAAGACGAGGAACGGGAAGCCGCCTTGCCCGTAGCTGGCCAGCGCGGTGCTCTGGTCGTCGTCGAGGAGGATCTCGCCCGTCCAGGCCTCACGTTCGAGCCAGGCCACGGGCGGGAAGTTGGGCTGGTCGGGGCTGGTGCTGGTGAGCACGCCGACCATGCGCACGCCGTCGAGCTGGCCGCTCGCCATCAGGTCGACCAGGAGGGGCACCTCTCGCTGGCAGTGGGGGCACCAGTGGGCCAGGAAGGCCACGACGGTGGGTTGGCCCGTCGCCTCGAGGGTCACGGGCCTGCCGTCAGGGGCGGTGCCCTCGACGAGCGGGATGGCCTGTCCGATGGCGGGGTCGTCCGACGTGGACTCGAAGGTGGGAAGCGGAGACCCCTCGACGAAGACCGGGCCGTACGCGGGCGCGTTGTCTTTGGTCGCAGGGTCGTCCGACCCGGAGAAGGCGATGGCCACGCCGATCGCCACCACGGCGAGCATCCCCAGGCCGACGATCAGGAGCACCCGGCTGCGGTCCGGTTGAGGGGGAGCGGGCCGGGCGGACGGGCGGGCACGGTTGGGGCGGTTGCTCACGGCTCCTCCTCGGGGGGACGGTCGATCAGCAGGGCGGCGGCGATGAGGCAGAAGGCGACGAAGGCCAGGCGGGGGATCGTCCAGAACCCGAGGCCCTCCACCCAGCGCACGGTGCAGGGGTTGGTGGTGTCGCAGGCGCCGGTGTCGAGCGACGGGAACGTCTCGATCAGGTTGTGCCACGTGCTCACGGCCAGACCGAGGCCGACGAGGATGAGCGCGTACGGTCGGATCGAGCGGTCGTCGCGCCAGGCCGCCACGGGCAGCAGCACGGCCAGCGGGTACATCGCGATGCGCTGGAACCAGCAGAGCCGGCACGGCGGGAAGTGGGCCCCCTCGGAGAACCACAAGCTGCCGAGCATGGCCACCATCGCGACGACGGCGGCGAGCGCCAGCCCGGAGCCGAGCAGGACCGAGCGCAGGTCGGCGAAGCGGGCGGGGGCGAGCAGGCGCAGGCCCACGACGGCGACCAGCGCCAGCACCCCCGCTGACGCGAGGGTCCCGAGTACGTCCGCGATCTGGTCGGCGTTCATGATGGGGGGAGCGGGCCTGGGGTGATGGTCAGAGCCCGCGCTGAAGATCCTCGCGCTCAGCCGCCTTCACGGCATAGCCGAACACGATGGCCGGCGCGAGCACGAGGGAGCCGACCACCAGGCAGCCGACGATCGTCGAGCCGACCAGGCCGTCGAAGCCGGTGAAGAACCCGATCACGAAGAGCACGATGGCAACGCCGAACAGCCCGTAGCCGACCCGTTGGCCCAGACCGACGAGCCTCGCGATGCGAGCGCGGCGCTCGCGCACCGGGTCGACGCGGTGGTCATCGGTCACGTTGACCAGCCTGCCCCATCGAGCAGTCGCTGGAGGTCGTGGGCCAGCCGATCGAGACCGAAGTGCGATCGGGCGAGGGCGGCGTTGTGGTCGTGCAAGGTGGCGTCGGGCCGGCGCAGCGCGTGGGCGAGCTCGTCGGGCCGGGCGGGGTCGAACCACCGGAACCCAAGCGAGCGCAGCTCGTCGGCCACGGTGTACGAGCCCACGGCCACCGGCCGTCGGTGGATCGCCGCCTCCACGGGTGGGTTCCCGAAGCCCTCCCAGGTGGACGGGAAGGCCACCACGTCGCAGGCGGCGTACGCGTCGGCCATCGTGCCCGGCGACGGGCGGTGGATGACGCGGCAGGAGGCCCGCTCCAGCAGCTGGACCAAGGTGCGGTCGTAGCCCTCCTCAGGTGGACCCACGAGCCAGTAGGTGGCGCCGAGCGCCGTGGCCAGCGCGATGGCGCCGGGCACGTTCTTGCGCTCGATGGCCCGCACCGGATGCACCACCAGTCGCTCCGTGGGGCCCACCGCGAGCTCGTTCCGGGTGGCGGTGCGGTCGCCGGGCGCCTCGTCCACGTCGAAGCCGTTGTAGATGGTCGTGGCGGCAATACCCCGGTCGGCCATCTGCGCCTCGGTCAGGCGATTGATGGTGACGTGCCGCCAGGCCTTGTCGCGCGGCGGCAGCTCGGTGACCTGTGCCCACTCCGCCCGCTGCCACGGCGGGTCGTGGTGGTGGAGGATGGCGGGGCGACCCCGGAGCCGCTCGGCCACCACCCGCGCCGCCGGTAGGTTCAGCGGGATCGTGCAGAGGTTCTCCACCACCACGAGGTCGGCGTCAGCGAGCGCGGCGTCCACCTCCCCGGGCGAGGGCGGTTCGTCGGCGCCGATGGCCAGACCGGGAAGCAGGTGGTCGACCGGTCCGTCGCCCGCCACCGTCTGCACTGCCCACCCGAGCTCCGTCAGCACCCTGGCCCAGGTGGCGGCGACGACGGACACGCCGTCGTGACGACCGAGTCGGAACGACACGAGGGCGACGGTGGGCACGGCGGCACGCTACCCACGGTCGCCGAGCTCGCCACCGAGGCGCGCAGCGTGCTCGAGGCAGCCTGGCGGGACGACTCGGCGGGAGGGTTCTGCGTGCCCAACCCCGCCACCTACCCATGGCAGTGGCTGTGGGACAGCTGCTTCCACGCCATCGTGTGGGCCCACCTCGGCGACGAGCGGGCGGTCGTCGAGCTGCGCACGGCGTTGAGCGCCCAGGACGCCGATGGGTTCGTGCCCCACCTGCGCTACGGCGACGGCCCCCATCCCCACGCTGCGCTCTGGGGGCGGCCCGGGGCGTCCACCATCACCCAGCCCCCGATGTACGGACATGCTGTCGCCGAGCTCGTCCGGCTCGGCGTTGCCGTCGACGGGGACACCATCGACCGGGCGGGTCGCGGGCTGCGCTTCCTGCTCGGTCGTCGCCGACGCTCCCCGGCCGGCCTGGTGGAGCTCTGTCATCCATGGGAGTCAGGCTGTGACGACAGTCCCCGGTGGGACGACACCGTCCCGGGCGGGCGAACCCCTGACGCCTGGTTCGCGTGCAAGGGCGACCTGATCGGACGCATCGAGCGGACGGCGGGCGGTGCGCCGTTGCACAACCCGGACTTCGCCGTGGGTTCGGTCGGCTTCTCGGCGCTGGTCGCCTGGAATGCACGACAGCTCGCGGCGGTCACGGGTGACGACCGCTTGCGTGGTCAGGCCGCTGGGCTGGCCGAGGCGGTCGAGGACCGCTGGGACCCGGCCCTGTCGACGTGGGTCGACGACGGACCGACGTCGACCGGCTCGGGCCGCATCCGGACCCTGGACGCGCTGCTCCCGTCTCTCCTCGGTCGGCGATCCACTGCTCTCGGACAGCTTGTCGACCCGACCGCGTTCGGCGCCCCGTTCGGGCCGCGGGGGGTGCATCGTGCCGAGCCCACCTACGACCCGGCCACCTACTGGCGGGGACCGGCCTGGCCCCAGCTCACCTACCTGCTGTGGCTCGCCGCCACGAGCTCGGAAGATGCGACGCTCGCCCGCACCTTGGCTCGCTCGATGGTGAGCGGCGCGGTGGCCACCGGGTTCGCGGAGTACTGGGACCCCAACACCGGCCGGGCACTCGGCGCGGTGCCCCAGACGTGGTCCACCCTGGCGTTGGTCATCGCCATGGACTCGACGTAGGCCTCTCGATCGGCTCTGCTCCCACGTCGAGCGCGGCGTCGGCTCAGCTCCCGCGCCGCGTCTGCCGCGCCCACGATCACGATGAGGTCACCGAAGGACATGACCTCGCGCGTCAACGGCAGGGGCAGCACATCCCCGAGCACGCCAAGGGCGTCGCGATCGGATTCGAGATGACGGGCGCCCCGGAAGGAGGTGGTGGCCACGTCGTCCTCGGCGACCGCCCCGGCCCGCACGAGGGCGCTCGGTCGCACCGGCATGCCCTCGTTGATGGCCACGGAGGCGAGGTTGAGCCCGAGGCCCACGCCCACCACCGCCAACCCCGTGAGGTGGCGGTTGACAACGGTGACGGCGATGAGAACGGCAAGGGAGGCGGCAAGGGCGATCGGGGCCGCCCGGCCGGAGAGGAAGAACGAAGCCGCGTTGAGGAGGGCACCCACTCCGAGGAGTGGGAGGTAGCGGACGGGCGGCCGCCACGCGTGCCCTCCCAGGCGAGGGCGCATCAACCCTGCCACCACCGCTGCCACGAGGACCATCGCAAGAAGCACCACACGCTGACGGTACCCAGCCGGCGGTGGCTCGACGCGGACCGCCCGCCGGCGCCACCGTCACGCGACGGGCTAGTTGCCGCTGATCTCCTCGAGGCTGATGTCGCAGTCGGAGAGATAGCTCATGATCTCGGAGAACGCCTGCTCCTCCGTGATGGAGCCATCCTCGATCGCGGCGCCGAGCGATTGTGCGAGGCACTCGGCCTTGTCCCGGCTGAGGTCGAACATCTCCTGGTAGGTGTCGGCGAGGATCTTCTCGAAGTCCACCGGCAACGAGGAGTCCGTGCCCGCACCGTCACTGGTGGTGGTCGTGCTGCCGTCGCCGTCGCCGTAGACGTCGACGCAGTAGCCCTGCGGGTCGTTGCGTTCGCCACAGGAGTCGGCGAAGGCCTCGTAGTCCGACCCCAGCGGGCTCTTGTCGTAGAGCTCGTCACACGCCGCGTAATCGCCGCCCGCACAGTCGTCATAGAGGGCGTCGAGCACCGGGTCGCTGCCGTAGGTGCCATCGCCGTCGTCAGAGGACCCGTCCGTCGTGTCGGTGGTGCTGGAGCTCTCCTCGGGGACGAGCCCGGCGATGTCGCATTCCCGCACCGCCTTGATCCCTGTGGCTTGGAACTCGTCCTCGAGCGCCTTCGGCGGGTCCGAGTCGGGATCGCTGAGGTCGATGCCCTTGAAGGCGTCGGCGCCGAGATCGTCCAGGTAGAAGTCGGCGAGGCATTCGGCATCCGACCGCGACAGGTCGCCCTCTTGCCGGAACTTGGCCACCAGCTCCGTGCGCAGCTTGTCGTCTCCGTCGTCCCCCCCGCCCAGGGCCATGACGGCCCCGACTGCGATCGCGATCGCGGCGAGGATGCCGCCCCCCACGAGGAGGCCCTTCTTCGAGCCGCCGCCGCTGACCGGTGCGGTGGGCACATAGGGAGGGGGCGGTGCCGGGGCGCCGGGGGCGGTGGGCCACTCGGCGGTGGTGCCGGCGGCCAGGGGCGGCGGCAGTGGCGTCGGCGTTACCGGCGTGTCGACGACGGTCGCATCACCGGCGGCCCCGAGCTCGGCGTCGTAGGGGTCGGTGCCGGCCACGCCCGCATCGGCCACGTTGTCGGTCCACTGAGAGCCGTCCCAGTACCGATGGTCGTGCTTGCCGTTGGGATCGGGCTGCCAGCCCGGGGTGTTGTCGGTCATCGCGTCTGGTCCTCGCCTTCTGGGGTCAGCCGGTTGTCGCGCCGAGGTCGCACTCCGTGGCGGCTCGGACGGCTGCGGCGCTGATGTCGTCCTGGATCGCTGCTGAGGGTTCATCGGCGGAGAAGTCGACCTTCTGCAGCCTTTCCGCCCCCACGTCGTCGATGATGATCTGGGCGTAGCAGTCCGCCGCCTTGGCATCGAAGCCGCCGCCTCCGGCGCCCTGGAGGAGCTGCGAGAGCTCCTGCTTGAGGTCGGCTTCGCTCTTGGTGTCCTTGCCGCCACAGCCGGCGACGCCCAGCAGAAGGCACAGGGCCGCTCCGACGCCGACACGTGCGCTGGATCGCAATGGGGTCTCCGCCTCACTGGTGGGATCAGACAGGTCGCTGGAGCATACGTGCCGTTTCAGGCCCGGCTTGGCACCCCGGCCAGCGCGAGGTGCACGATCGTGCGAGGGGCCTCGACGAGCGCCACGAACGGTGCCGCTCGCCTCGGCAAGTAGACCGTGCGCGTCGAGCGCTCCACGCCCCGCACCACCGCGCGCGCCAGGTCGTCGGGAGCCGTGTCGGGGACCAGCTGGATCCTGCGCAGTCGCTGGAACGACTTCTGGAACGGGCCGTACGACTCGCCCGTGGCCAGCAGGTCGGTGGGAACCCCGCCCACCATCACGGTGGTGACGCCGATCGGCAGGCCCTTGAGCTCGTCGCGGAGGGCGGCGGTGCCATGGGCGACCCCGGCCTTGGTGGCGGCGGAGGCGGTCATCCCTGGCACGGAGGCCAGTGCTGCGAGCGATGCCACGTTCACGAGGTGCCCACCGCCGCGGCGGAGCATCCGCGGAATGGCCTGGCGGCACAGCTCGAGCGGGGCTGTGAGGTTGAGGCGGATCTGGTCGTCGATCTTCTCGGCGGCGCTCTCCCAGAGCGGGCCTTCATGAGCCAGCCCGGCGTTGTTGACCACCACGTCGATGGCTCCCGCCTCATCCTCCACGTGATGCACCAGGCGTCGCAGCTGCTCGACGTCGAGCAGATCGGCCGGATGGGCGGTGCCACCCAGCTCGGCCGCCAAGGACTGGATCGCGGCCCGGTCGCGCGCCACGAGGGCGACCGTGGCACCCGCTCCCGCAAAGGCGGTGGCGAGCGAGCGACCGATGCCACGCGATGCACCGGTGATCAGCACCCGCTTCCCGAGCAGCTCCATGGCGTCTCCTCCCGTGTCGGCAGGTCGAACCTAGTGATTAGGTTCCTCCCATGATCCACCTCGACGACCGGGGCCATGTGGCCCTGCTCACGATCGATCGCGCGGACCGCCGCAACGCCCTCGACCACGAAGCGCTCGAGCAGCTGCTGTCCGCCCACGCCGCCAGTGGCGCGGCCCGGGTGGTCGTGCTCACCGGCGCCGGCGGCCACTTCTGTGCGGGGGCCGACCTCTCCGGCGTGGAGGACGCCGGCTTCACCGATCGGCTGCGCGAGGTCCTGGCGGCCCTGCGCGACGATCCCCGCCCCATGATCGCGGCAGTGGACGGTGCCGCGCTCGGCGCCGGCACGCAGCTGGCGGTGGCGTGTGACCTCCGGGTCGCGACGCCTGCTGCGCGCTTCGGGGTCCCGGCCGCCCGGCTCGGCCTGATGGTCGACCACTGGACGATCCAGCGCCTGTCGCTCCTCGCCGGTGCCGGACCGGCGCGCGCCATGCTCCTCGGTGCCGAGACCTATGGCGGCGAGGACGCTGAGCGGCTGGGGTTCGTGCAGCGCATGGGCGACCTGGACGCCGCCCTGGGATGGGCCGACGAGATCGCTGCGCTGGCGCCGCTCACCCTGGCCGGGGCGAAGCTGGCCCTCAACCGCCTCGAGATGCCGGTGGGCACGGGCGACGATCCTGAGGTGCATGAGGCGTGGTCACGGGCCTGGGCCAGCGAGGACCTCCAGGAGGGCATGGCGGCGTTCCGCGAGCGGCGCCGCCCGGTGTTCCACGGCCGGTAGCGGCCGGCCACGGGAGCTCAGACGAGGCGGAGCGAAGGAGGAGGCTCGGGGAGCACATCAGCCGTCTCGACGCCGATCACGTCTTCGAGGAGGCCTCCGTACACCGAACGGAAGTCGACCGTGGTGGCGAGGTCGCCGTCCACCAGTGCATCGAGGGGCGAGGGCTCGCCGTGGTGCCCGGATCGAACGGAGCCAGCCAGGAGCACGGTCCCCGCGCTCCCGTGGTCCGTGCCGCCGCTCGCGTTCGGGGCCACCCGGCGGCCGAACTCGCTGTAGACGAGCACCGTGACCCGGTGATCGCCCATGTCCTCGAGGAAGTCACCAAGGGCCGCGTCGAGCTCACCGAGCAGAGCCTCATGGGTGGGGGCCTGCTGCGCGTGGGTATCGAAGCCCCCGAAGTCGACGGCATAGGCCCTGGTGGGCAGGCCGGTTCGGATCAGTGTCCCGACCGTTGCCAGGTCACTGGCCAGGCTGTCCTCGCTCGAGGTCGCGGCGAGCAAGGGGGAGATGGTGTCCACCACGGTCAGAAGGTCGACGGTGGACTGCACCACGCGCGCCTGCAGGTCGGACGGGTCGGCCTTGCTCACCGACCACTCGGCCAACCGGTCCCGGAGGTCGGCGTCGCCAGGGAGGGCGAACGGTCCCGGGGGCAGTACCGCGGCCGAGCGCCGTTCGCCCCGGGCGAGGAGCGGGAGGCGCCGGCCCACCGTCACGGCGTCCAGAGGATCCGTGCCCGCCAGGTCGAGCCAACGGCCCAGCCATCCGGTGCCGAGCTCGTGGGTGTTGCCGGCCTGCCACACGTCCATGCAGTGGAAGTGGCTCCTGTCCAGGCCGTCGAAGCCCACACCGTGCACCACTGCGAGCCGGCCGGCGTCCCAGAGCGCCTTGCTGCGCGCGAGCGCGGGGTGAAGAGCGAACCCCTCGCCGATGTCGTGGGCCAGCGCAGGGTCGAGGGCCAACGCGCCGCGCATCGACCGGTAGATCGGATCCTCGACCGGAGCCACCGTGTTGAGGGCGTCGTTGCCTCCCGACAGGGTGATGACGACGAGCGTGCCATCGGACATGGGCGGGGCGGGTGCGGCTGCGGGGCGGTCTGCCCGGTCCTCCTCGCGGCTGTCGCGACACGCCCCGACGCCCAGTGAGGCGGTCAGCGCGGCGGTGCCCTGGAGAAAGCGACGGCGAGTGACATGGACGGTCATCAAGCCACCAGATGCTCCGGGGCCACCACGGCCAGCGCCAGGGCTTGTCGGGCGTCGGTGGCAGCGGCAAGCACCGCCGTCGTGGCGGCGCCCCAGCGCTCGACCCCCAGGACGCGGGCCAAGGCCGTGGGCCCACCGTCGCCGAGGTCGAGCCTCTCGAGGTCGACGCGAGCGACCAGGCCCAGGGCCCAGTCAAGGCGGACTCGCGTGGCCGCGGTGGACAGCCACGCCTCGTTGGCCGGCCACCCGGCCACATCAGGCGGCAGGAACGGGAGCTGGCCCAGGCCGAGGAGCGCCGCCAGGGTGCCACCGTCGGGTGGGACGCCGAGCGCCCGGTGCGTCCCGACCACGAGGTCGACCGGGGTGCGCACGAGGGCGGTGCGGGTGGCTGGGGCCCGGAAGTCCGGGTGCAGGAGCATCCGGCGGATCAGCGCGGCCACGTCGAGGTCCTCGGCGAACGGCGCCGCCAGCTCCAGCACCACGGGGTCAGTGGGACTCGCGGGTCGGGCCAGGCGACTCCACAGCCGCGAGACCACGTGGGGGGCGCAGGCGGGGTGGGTGGTGGCGGCGGCCACCACGTCATCCAACCCGAGGTTGCCGGCTCGCCCCAGGACCTCCTTCGATCTCTGGTCGTGCCGGCCGGGGTCGAGCACACCCATGCCAGTGGAGCGATGGATCCGCCACCCGGTGAGAGCGCGGGCCGCCTCGGCCACGTCGTGCTCCGAGTACGCGGCCGTTTGGTCGTGGCCGGGGTGACCGAGCGTGAACAGCTCGAGGAGCTCCCGAGCGAAGTTCTCGTTCGGCGCGTCTTTGGTGTTGTCGTTCCCGTCCAGCCAGATCAGCATGGCGGGATCCCGTGCGACCGCGCCGACGAGGTCGTCGAAGCGCCCGGCTCCGCGCTCGTACAGGGTGAGGCGCTGCCGGTAGAGCAGCTCTGACACCTTCACCTTCTCGAGGCTCGTGGCGAAGTGGTCGTGCCACAGGAACGTGAGCTTCTCCCGCACGGGGTGGTCTGCGGCCACCATCCGACGGACCCACCACAGCAACAGCGCCTGACGTTCGGACTTCAGGAGGCGGGCCGCGGCCTGCCGGGACCGTGCGTCGCCGTCCCGAGCGGCGAGGTACCCGGCCGTGTCGAAGGTCGGCGGCGTGATGGCCTCGGCCGTCGGATCCGCGGCCTCGAAGGTGCAGAGCGCACCCACGGCGCCCTCGTAGCCGAGCTGGGTCAGGTCGTCGATGGTGGCTGCCGGCGCCCCGAAGCTGGCCCGGCGCACGAGGTGAGCCACCTGGGCTCGCTCGTCCGTACCCGTCGGCATCGGCCCATGCTGTCATTCGGAGCCGATCCGGTGAGGGCGCGCTAGAAGTCCGACGGCAGCAGGCGGCTGAACTCCTCGAAGAAGAAGAAGAGCGTCACCATGAACAACGGCAGCCCCACGGCGTAGCAGAGCCACCTGTTCCAACGCCGACCGCCGAGCCAGGCGAGGAGCCAGATCCCGGCGCAGACCGCCCCGAGCACCACCGCAGGAGTAGCGGGGGCCCCCTCCCCGCCGATGCTCCCCACCGCGACCGGTCGTGGCATGTCCTCGGGCCGGGGTGGGCGGGCGAAGGGCACCTCGTCAGGCGCGAGGTCGGCCACGACGACGATGCGCTGGCGGGCGCTGTACTTCGGGTGGCAGGCCGTGAGGGTGAGCCGGTTGTCGCCCTTGTCGGCGATCACGTCCACCTGGGTCGGCGCGACGATCAGCTGCTCCCTGACGATGTAGGTGAAGGTGCCCTGGACCGTCTCGACGTGGATCTCATCGCCCGGCACCAGCTCGTCGATCCGGTGGAACGGAGCGCCGTAGGTGGTGCGGTGTCCGGCGATGGCGGCGTTGCCCTCCTGTCCGGGGAGCGGGGTCTGCGGGTAGTGCCCGGGGCCCTTCTTGAGATCGGGCAGGGTGATGCCCTCCACCGCGATCCAATCCAACCCGATCTTGGGCACCACGAGGTGTGCGATGGGCTCACCCTCGACGGGCGGCGCGAGGGGGGGTGCGGTGTCCGGCGTCGTCGGGGCCGGAGTGGAGGTGGTGCTCGTGCTGCTGGACGTGCTCGTGCTGCTCGTTGCCGGGCTGGCTGTCCCGTCGAGGATGGCGGCGAAGCGGTCCTCCAATCGGGTCTGGGCCTGGGCGGCGCGTATGCCCGTGCCCCACAGCTGGTAGGCGACGAAGAGCAGGATCAGCACCCCGACCGTGATGCAGGTGCGCCCGACCGCCGAGAGGAACCTGGCCAGGCGCATCGACGGAGGCTACCTGTCGCCCCGGCCGCCTTGGTCGCGTCCGAGCGGCATCCCTAGACTTCGCCGGTCCCATGGAACCCGTCGTCCAGCTCCACGGTGCGGTGACGCTCCTGGGCCGGTTCCCCGCACTGGCCGGGATCGACCTGGAGGTCGCTGCCGGCGAGATCGTCCTCCTCCGCGGGCCGAACGGGGCCGGGAAGACCACGCTCCTGCGGCTGTGCGCCGGTCTCCTTCCCGTGGCACGGGGCCAGGCGGTGGTGCTCGGTCACGACCTGGCCAATCGCCGTCAGGCCCGTTCCTTGCGCCGCCGTGTCGGTCTGCTCGGCCACGCCACGGGCCTCTACGACGAGCTCACCGTCGCCGACAACATCCACTTCTGGGGTCGGGCCGCCGGTGCTTCGCCCACCGACATCATCGCCGCGTTGACGGCCTGCGGGCTCGACGGCCGCCTGGCCGGGCTGGGGGTGGCGACCCTGTCGGCCGGCCAGCGGCGCCGAACCGCGCTGGCCTGCCTGCTCGCCCGTCGCCCCGAGCTGTGGCTGCTCGACGAGCCCCACGGCGGCCTCGACCAGGACGGTCGTGACCTGCTCGACGACATCGTCCGACAGGCCGTGGCGTCCGGCGCCACCGTGATGCTCTCGTCGCACGAGCTCGACCGAGCCGCCGCCCTGGCCCATCGGGTGGTCACGATCGTGGGGGGCACCACCGACGCGCTTGACCCGTTGCCGACGTCCGAGGAGCCGGTCCTTGTTCCGTGACGCCAGCCTGATGGCAGGCAAGGACCTCCGCGTGGAGCTGCGCTCCCACGTGACCACCCAGCAGGTGGCCCCCTTCGCCATCCTCATGCTCATCCTGTTCGGGGTGGCGCTCGATCCCGACCGCGGGATCCTCACGCGCGCCAGCGCCGGTCTGTTCTGGGTCTCCGTGCTGTTCTGCAGCCTCTTGGCCATCCAGCGCGCCTTCACCATCGAGGCCGCCGACGGCGGTCGCGACGCGCTGCGCCTGTCAGGCCTCGACCCGGCGGGGATCTTCCTGGGCAAGGCGGCCGCCATCTTCGTGCAGCTGGGTGCCCTCGAGCTGGTGCTCGCGGCGGGCGTGGTGGTGATGTACGGCACCGAGATCACGGGCTTGCCGTTGCTCGTCGCCACGTGTCTGGCCGCGACCGCGGGGCTCGCGGCGGCTGGCACGCTGTATGGCGTGCTCGCTGCTGGTCTGCGCGTCCGGGAGACGCTGCTCCCCATCCTGCTGCTACCGGTGCTCGCACCGGTGCTCATCGGCGCCACCCGGGCTTTCGAGGCCGCGCTGGGGGGAGCGGCCGCCGACGGGTGGCCCTGGTGCGGCCTGCTGGCTGCGTTCGCGCTGCTCTACACCGCCTTCGGCACCCTCGCCTTCGGCCCTCTCTTGGAGGAGTCATGACCGCCCCCCACACCGCGCCTCCAGGTCCGGCCGGCACGTCGTCGCGCGCCACCCGCGGCCTCGGCGTGCTCAGCCTGGCCGGCCTGGCCCTGCTGCTCGGCTACGCCCTCGTGTGGAGCCCCCCCGACGTGGCCCAGAAGGACGCCGTGCGTCTCATGTACGTGCATGTCCCCACCGCCATCCTCGCCTTCACCGCCTGCGCCATCACCACCGTCGCCTCCGCGATGTGGCTGCGCCGCCGCAGTGAGGGCTGGTGGGTGCTCGGGGGCGCCGCGGCCGAGGTCGGTCTCGTGTTCACCGGCATCTGCCTGATCACCGGCTCCATCTGGGGGAGGCCCACGTGGGGCACCTACTGGGACTGGGACCCGCGCATCACCTCCACCACGCTCCTGTTCATCCTGCTGGTGGGCTATCTCGCCCTGCGGAGCATCGACAACGAGGCGGGCGGCGCCGCGCCGCGCGGCATGCGGGGTGCCATCGTCGGCCTGTTGCTCCTGCCCAACGTGATGATCGTGCACTTCTCGGTCGACTGGTGGCG
>DAIQBC010000037.1:0-12905 GCA_036781345.1 Acidimicrobiales bacterium
GCGCCGTTTCCCGGAGTTCGGCGATCTGATACAGCGCCATCGCAGTGCCCTGGTGCCCCGAGCGCGCCGCGTGCGGCGCGTCCATGGCGAGCCCGCGGACGACGTTGATGGCTCGCTGCTCGAGCTCAGGCACGGTCACGCGGGCCACCCTACAAGAGCCCCATCCCGGTACCCTCCGACCGTGACCGTGCCCGATCCCGCGCCGTCGACGCGTGACGCCATCCTCACCGAGGCCCGTCGCTGCTTCGCTGAACAGGGCTTCGACGGCACGTCGCTCAACGACATCGCTGCCGGCGTGGGCATCCGGAAGCCGAGCCTGATGCACCACTTCGCATCAAAGGAGGCGATCTATCAGGAGGTGTTCGAGACGTCGCTGTCGGACTGGGTGAGCAGGGTCGAGGATGCCGTGGAGGTGCGCGACCAGGAAGGCTGGGCCAAGCTCGACCATGTCGTCACCTCGGCCTTCGAGTTCTTCAAGGAGAACCCGGACTTCGTGCGCATCATGCGGCGCGAGGCCCTCGACGGGCAGGGCCACCTGGGCATCGATCTTGGCACGGTGCTCAAGCCGTTCTTCGACCGCGCCGTGACCTTCTTCGACACCGAGATGGGCGAGGGGCGCTTCCGCAAGCACGACAGCGAGCAGCTCATCATCACGGGCATCGGCGCCTTGCTCGGCTACTTCTCCGACGTGCCGTTCCTCCGGGGCGTGCTCGGCCGCGACCCGCTCTCGGACGACATGCTCGAGGCCCGCCTCACGCACATCCGTGACTTCTTCCGGGCCGCGCTCGAGCCCTGAGCGTCGCTAGAGGGCGTCGAGGGCGAGCCGCACCAGGTCGTCCACGGCGTTGCGGTCGTGCTCTACGGCGCTGGGCTCGACCCTCCACGTGCCGTCGTCCGCCTGGCCGAGCACCGGCCTGATCGAGCAGCGTGGCCCGAAGACGGTGACCTGCGCACGGCGCGACAGCTGCCATCTCGCGCCCAGGCCGAGGACGGTCTCCACGCCACGCTCACCGGCCAGCACGTCAAGAGCCAGGAGAGCCAGCCGCCCGTCGCACTGCACCTGGGTGATCCAGGCGGCGGCCTCCTCCTCGAGACCGGGGGCCGCACAGACCGCCGCCTCCCCGAACAGGACACGGGCGGGCCCGAGGTCACCGCCAGCCGCAGCCCGCACCGCCTCCTGCGCATCGTCGGTGTCGCACGCGACTGCGAAGGCGAGCCATCCGAGGTCGCCGGCGATGGTCCGCCACGTCCGCTCCGGGTCGTCGCCCCGCAGGAAGGCGCCGATCGACGCCAGGGGGAGCCGGCTGGCCATGGGTTGGACCATCGGGTTGGAGAGGTAGCCGTCGCACGCGTCTAGCAGGCCGGGCTCCCGACCCCGCAGCGGACCGATGAACAGACGATCGGCCATGAGGCCGTCGTTCACCGGGAAGTTGTCCCACAGCAATGGCGGGCGTCCGCCGAGGGCAGCCGCCCGGGCCTGCGCCTGGCGCACCGTGATCGTGTCGTTCACCACAGCGGCCCCCGTCCACGCGATCGGCACGTCGGACGGAACGCCCTCGGCGAGCGCTTCGAGGTACGGCGACGAGGCCGTACCGACATACTCGGTGGGCACGAGGGCCAGCAGGGCGCGACCGTCGAGGTGCTCGCGCAACCACGTCGTCACCCGCGCCTGCGCGGCCCCCTGCGCGTGGCCCCCGAAGGGGATGTCGTCGAGCGCCAGCACCACGAGCTCGGCGCCGACCGTCACGACCTGGTCGATCTTGGCGGCTAGGTCATGGCGGTCCCCGGCGTCGTCATAGGCCATGGTCAGTCCGGGTGACAGGGCGAACCCGAGGCGTAGCGGCCCCGCGGCAGCGAAGCGCTCGAAGCCCTCGAGCTCTTCACGGTCGTAGGGCTCCCGCCACGCGTCTCGGTGCTTCGGGTCGTCCTTGGGGGCGTAGACGTAGTCGACCATGCCGTGCTCCGCACACCAGGCGGCCTGCTCGAGCCGTGCGTCCCACGTCCACGGCGGACCGTAGAAGCCTTCGATCAGTCCCAACGGTCCGACGCTCACGGGCCGCTACCGTACGCGCCCATGCCGACCCTGTCCGAGGCCGACTCGAAGCGGTTGCTGGCCACCTACGGCGTCGCCTTCGCGGCCGAGCGCCAGGTGCACTCGGCCGACGAGGCGGTGACGGCGGCGAGGGACCTCGGTCATCCCGTGGTGCTGAAGCTCGGCGGCGATGGCATCGCCCACAAGACGGAGCGAGGCCTCGTGCGCCTGGCCCTAGGGGACGACGACGCCGTGAGCGAGGCCGCCGCCGCCCTCCTCGCCGCCGCTCGTCCCGAGGACGGGCAGGTCCACCTCCTGGTGGCCCCGATGCTCCGCGGCAACCGGGAGCTCATCGCCGGCCTCCACCGGGACGAGCAGTTCGGCATGACGGTGATGCTCGGCGTGGGAGGGATCCTGGCCGAGGCGCTGGCCGACGTGGCGTTCCGGCTCGTGCCGATCACCCGGCAGGACGGCCACGACATGATCGACGACCTGGCCACCCAGGCGCTGCTCGGGCCTGTGCGGGGGGAGCCCGCCGTGGACCGCGAGGCCTTGGTCGACGTGCTCATGGGCCTGTCGGATGCCGCGGGGGGCGAACCGTCGATCTTGAGCGCCGATCTCAACCCGCTCATCATCGTCGAGGGCCGACCGGTGGCCGTCGACGCGCTGGTGGAGGTGGCGGGGTGACCATCGACGTGGCCGGGTTCCAGGCCCTCTTCGACCCGCGTGGCATCCTCGTGGCGGGGGTCTCGACCCATCCCGGCAAGTTCGGCTTCGTCAGCCTCCACAACATCCTGGCGGCGGGCTACGAGGGGGCGGTGTACGGCTCCAGCCTGGAGGCCGGTGAGGTGCTGGGTGTTCAGGTGGTGGCCGACATCGCCGACCTGCCTGAGGGCGCCATCGACCTCGTGTTCGTGTGCACCCCGGCGGACACCAACCCGGACTTGCTGCGAGCCTGCGCCCAGAAGGGCATCCGTGCCGCCTTCCTGGCGTCAGCGGGCTACGGGGAGGCCGGCCCGGAGGGACAGCAGAGGCAGACCGAGCTGGTCGCGCTGGCCGACGCGCTGGGGATGCTGGTGGCGGGGCCCAACGGCCAGGGGGTGGTCTCCACCCCGGCCCGGCTGTGCGCCCAGATCGTGGCCCCGTATCCTCCGGCGGGGACCATCGGCATCGCATCGCAGTCCGGGAACTTCATCTCGTCGTTCATGAACTACGCGGTGCAGACAGGCGTGGGCGTGAGTCGGGCGGTGTCGGCGGGCAACGCGGCCGCCGTCAGCATCGCCGACTACCTCGAGTTCTACGCCGCCGATCCCGCGACCGAAGTGGCGTTGGCCTACATCGAAGGCGTGCCCGACGGGCGCGGGTTCTTCGAGCGCGCCCGTGCGGTGGCGGCCGACAAGCCCCTGGTGCTCGTGAAGGGTGGCACCACGGCCGGCGGGCAGCGGGCCGCGGCCTCTCACACGGGATCGCTCGCCAGCGACGACCGCGTGTTCGACGGCATGTGCCGCCAGGCGGGCATCACCCGCGCCGCCACCATCGAGGAGGCCTACGAGGCGGCGGCGACCTTCGCCACCCAGCCGCTGCCGAAGGGCAACCGCGTGGTGGTCCTCACCACCGCCGGCGGCTGGGGGGTCGTCACCGCCGACGCCATCGCCCGATCGTCGCTCGAGCTCACCCCCCTCCCTGACGACCTGCGTGCCGCGCTGGACACCAAGCTCCCGCCGCGCTGGAGTCGCAACAACCCGGTCGACCTGGCCGGGGCGGAGACCCGCGACACGATCCCCGAGGTGATCGACCTCATCGTCGGCCACCCGGAGGTGGACGCGGTGATCTACCTCGGGCTGGGCATCCAATCGAACCAGGCTGCCCTGATGCGAAGCGGCCCCTTCTACCCGGGCCATGGACTCGAGCGGATCGTCGATTACCACGAACGCCAGGATGCCCGCTTCGCCCAAGCGGCGGCTGCCGCGTCCGACCGCCATGCCAAGCCGGTGCTGACGGCGACGGAGCTGGCGGTGACCCATCCGGGCAACTCGGGGCCTGTGGCGGTGCGCGCGAACGGTCGGCTCTGCTACGCCAGCGCCAACCGTGCCGTCACCGCGCTCGATCACCTCTGGCGGCGAGCGCGCGCCGAGGACGCGCACCGGCCAGCGTGAGGGCGTGGCGGCGGTGGCTCATCGTCCTGCTCGCCGGAGCCTCTGTTGCGGGCGGCCTCACGGCGTGGCGGCTCGAGGCAGCGGCGTCCGTGGCCCCGTCGGAGCCCGCTGGGCTGTCCGCGCACGCGGTGACACCAGTCCTCTCGGTGCGCCGCCTGCCCACCGTGGTGGCGGGTCCCGTGGCCGCCCGTCGCCTCCGCGCTGACCTCGACGGGCTGGTGCCCCTCCTTCCGTTGGACAGCTGCCTGGTGGTGGAGGGTCCGGACCAGCTGCGGTATGACCACCGTGGTGACGTAGGGCTGGTGCCGGCGTCGACGGAGAAGCTCCTCACGGCCGCCGCTGCGCTCGGGGCGCTCCCGTCTGAGACGCGCTTCCGCACCAGCGTGGTGGCCCCGCCCTTCAAGGCAGGGATCGTGCCCGGGGACCTCACGCTCGTGGGTGGAGGTGACCCTCTGCTGGCCACGGCCGATTACGTCGCCCGGTTCCAGCGTCAACCCCAGGTGTTCACCGACCTCGACGCCCTGGCGGCCGCGGTGCAGGCGGCAGGGGTTCTCCGGATCGAGGGATCGGTGGTGGGAGACGAGAGCCGGTACGACCGCGCCCGCTACGTCGACGGCTGGTCGCCCAGCTACATCGCCGACGGCGAGATCGGGCCCCTCTCAGCGCTGGCGCTCAACGACGGCTTCGAGCGCTATCCCACCAAGCCTGGGGGCGGCGACCCCCTCGACGCTGCCGCTGACCCGGCCGCCAACGCGGCCGCGGTGCTCACCCGCCTGCTCGAAGCTCGAGGGGTGGACGTGCTGGGCGACCCGCGGTCGGGGACGTCCCCGGCGGGCGCGATCGAGGTGGCGGCGGTGGAGTCCGTGCCGATCCTCGAGGTGGTGGGGACGATGTTGCGGGAGAGCGACAACAGCACGGCGGAGCTGCTCATCAAGGAGCTCGGCCGGGCGGCCGGGCAGCCGACGACGGCCGCAGGGGTTACAAGCCTTCGGAGCCTGCTCGACCAGCGCGACCTCGACCTCACCGGTGCGGTCCAGGTCGACGGGTCCGGGCTCTCGCTCGATGACCGGGTGACGTGCTCGCTGCTGGTCGACGTTCTGCGCCAGCCGGGCACCGGTCCCGCGATCGTCGACACCTTGGCCGTGGCCGGCCAGTCCGGCACGTTGGCCAAGCGGTTCGTCGGCACCGTGCTGGACGGGGTGCTCCGCGCCAAGACCGGCTCCCTGACCTCGGTGACCGCCCTGGCCGGCGTCGTGGCCGACGAGGATCCTGCGCTCACCTTCGCCCTGGTCGTGAACGTGCCCCCTCCTGCGTCGGTGCCGACCGGCGTCGCCGAGCTGCAGCAGCGCGTCGCAGAGGTCCTTGCCGGCTGGCCCCGCGTCGCAGGCGCTGTGGTCCTCGGACCGCAGGGGCAGGATGGGTGACGTGCGCCTCCCCATGTTCCCGCTCGGGTCGGTACTGGTGCCGTCCGCCGGGCTGCCGCTGCACGTGTTCGAGCCTCGCTATCGCTCGCTCGTCACGGACTGCCTCGCGGCCACCCGCGAGTTCGGCGTGGTGCTCATCGAGCGCGGGAGTGAGGTGGGCGGTGACGACCAGCGCTGCGCCGTGGGCACCGTGGCCCGCATCGTCGAGGCCGCAGAGCTGCCCGATGGCCGCTGGGCGGTCGTGGCGGTGGGCGTGCGGCGTGTGCGCGTCGAACGATGGCTGCCCGACGAGCCCTACCCGATCGCTGACGTCATGGACTGGCCCGACCCTGACCCCGGGCCCGACCACGACGAGCTCCTCCGGTCGGTGCTCGGGCAGCTCCGTCGGTGCCTCGCCCTCGCCACCGAGGCCGGGGACGCAACCGCGCCGGCCACCATCGAGCTGTCCGACGACCCCGTGCTGGCGGGCTACCAGGCCGCCGCAGTGGCGCCCCTCGGCCCGCTCGACCAGCAGCGCCTGCTCTGCGCCGCGACCCCCGATGACCGGCTCGCGCTCCTGGGAGAGCTCCTCGACGACGCTGCCCTCGTGCTCCAGCTCCGTCTGGGGAGCGACGGAGAGGGGTAGTAGGCTTGCGCTCCCGTGGCTGCCCGAGACGACTCCACCAAGAGCATCCCCCAGGTCGCCAGCGAGCTCTGGGAGCTCTCGACCGCGTACGCCAAACAGGAGACCATCGACCCGCTCAAGGGGCTCGGTCGGTTCCTCGGCTATGGGGTCGGTGGCGCGATCCTGTTCGCGCTCGGATCGATCCTCCTCCTCCTGGCCGGCCTGCGGGCCTTGCAGACCGAGACCGGCACCACCTTCACGGGGAACCTCTCGTGGGTGCCCTACATGGTCATCGTTGTCGTCGCCGGCCTGCTCATCGGGCTCGTCGTGCGGCGCATCGTGAAGCGAAAGGGACCTGGACTGTGAGCGCTCAACCGCAACCGATCCGACGCACCGACCTCGAAGCGAAGATGCGGGAGCTTCAGGGAGGCGTCGCAGACACGCGTGAGTCGGCCACCAACACCCTCGTCACCGTGGGCGCAATCGTGGTGGTCGGGGTGATCGCCGTGGCCTTCCTGCTCGGCCGGCGAAAGGGCAAGAAGCGCACCACGGTGGTCGAGGTTCGTCGCATCTGATGCTGCTCGGCCTGCTCGAACGGTTGGCCCGTCGCCGCCACCACCAGGGGTCCAGCGGCATCTGGACCGCCGTGGCCTTCGCCGCGTTCCTGTTGCGCCGCTACCAGCGGCGCACCGCCTGCGACACCGTCTCGCTCCGCGAAGAGCTTCGCCCCGGGGAGTCCCTCGTGATCTCCCACACCACGCAGCCCCGCGGCTGACGCGAGGTCACGATGAGGGTGCTGCTCCGGAACCCGAGTAGGGAGCTCGACGTGGCCGGACCGGTGCGGGTGCATGCCTTGCTGGCCCGACTCGAACTGAACCGTGAGTCGGTCCTCGTCATCGTGGGCGACACGCTCGTCCCTGGTGATGGGGTCCTCGAGGACACCGACACGGTGGAGATCCGCCCGGTCATCTCCGGCGGCGCGACGTGAAGTGCACGGTCTGCAAGGGGCCGGCTGTGGTCGACGTTCGCCGCCACAACGCCAACTTCTGCGCAGCGCACTTCCTGCGCCTCTGCCGCGACCAGGTGGCCCGCGCCATCAAGGACTTCGGGATGCTGTCACCGGGGGAGCGGGCGCTGGTGGCCGTATCTGGCGGCAAGGACTCGCTGGCCGTGTGGGACATCCTGCTCGAGCTCGGTTACCAGGCTGACGGGCTCTACCTCGGTCTCGGCATCGGTGCGTACAGCGACGCGTCCGGCGAGATGGCCCGTGCCTTCGCGTCGGCGCGCGGCCTCACCCTCCATGAGGTCGATCTTCCCCGCGACCACGGCTTCGACATCCCGAGTGGCGCCAAGGCTGCTCGCCGCGTGCCCTGCTCGGCCTGCGGGCTCTCGAAGCGACATCTCTTCGATGAGGCTGCTCGCACCGGCGGCTACGACGTCCTGGTCACCGGCCACAACCTCGACGACGAGGCCGCGGTGCTCTTTGGCAACGTCCTGCACTGGCAGGCCGACTACCTCGGTCGGCAGCTCCCGGTGCTCCCCGCCCGCGATGGCTTCCCCCGCAAGGTGAAGCCGCTGGTGCGCCTCGGCGAACGGGAGATGGCCGCCTACTGCGTGCTGCGGGGCATCGACTACATCGTGGACGAGTGCCCGATGGCGGTGGGAAACAAGCACCTCGGCTACAAGGAGGCGCTGAACGCCATCGAGGTGACCTCGCCCGGCACGAAGCACGACTTCTACTTCGGCTTCCTCGCCAGGGCGTCCGAGCGCTTCATCGGCGATGCCGAAGCCGAGCGACAGCAGCTGCGCGCGTGTGCAGCCTGCGGGGCCCCCACCACCGGTGAGGTGTGCGCCTTCTGCCGGCTCGTCCAGCGAGCCACCCCCGTTCCGGTCGAGCTCGGGCCCAGGACGTGACGCGCGCCTTCGCCGCTGGGGAGCAGGTGCTGCTCATCGACTCGAAGAAGCGGCGCTACCTCCTCACGCTCACCGAGGGCAAGGAGTTCCACTCCCACTCAGGGATCGTGGGGCACGACGCGGTGATCGGCTCCGTCGAGGGCACGGCGTTCCGCTCCAGCCACGGCATGACCTACACGGCCATCCGCCCGACGCTGTCGGACTTCGTGCTGAAGATGCCGCGCGGCGCCCAGGTGATCTACCCGAAGGACCTCGGCCCGATCCTGCTGCTCGCTGACATCTTCCCGGGCGCTCGCGTGCTCGAATCCGGCGTGGGCTCCGGGGCGCTGTCGATGACGCTCTTGCGTGCCGGCGCCGACGTCGTGGGGTACGAGCTGCGGGAGGACTTTGCGGCGCGGGCCGCCAAGAACGTCACCGCGTTCCTCGGCGACGCGGTAGATCTGCGCTACCGGGTCGAGCATCGGGACTGCTACGAGGGGATCGACGAAACCGACCTCGATCGTGTCGTCCTCGACCTCCCCGAGCCGTGGCAGGTCGTGAAGCACGCGGCCCGTGCTCTGCACCCGGGCGGGATCCTCCTCGCCTACACGCCCCAGATCACGCAGGCCGCGCAGCTGTCCGAGACGCTGGCGGAGTCCGCCTTCGGGATGGTCGAGACCGTCGAGGTGCTCCAGCGCGGGTGGCACATCGAGGGTCAGTCGGTACGGCCCGATCATCGGATGGTCGCCCACACGGGCTTCCTCACCCACGCCCGCCTCCTGGGCAGCCCGCCCTGAACTCCCTCGACCTGTTCCTCGTCCTCTGCGGGGCCGGGGCAGCCCTCGGCGGCTACCGCCTGGGGTTTCTCGCCCGAGTGGCCTCGTGGATCGGGATGGCTCTCGGGTTCGTGCTCGGCGCCCTCCTGCTCGCCCCGCTGCTCAGGCGGCTGGACAGCTCCTCACCCGCCCAGCTGCTGTTCATCACGGTCGGGGTGCTCATCGGCGCCGCCCTCGTGGGTCAGGCCCTGGGCCTGCTCGCGGGGGCTCGCCTGCACGCCACCCTGCCCGGGGTCTCTGGGCGCAACGCCGACCGGGCGGCAGGCGCGATGGCGGCCGTGGCCGGGGTCGTCGTCGGCATCTGGGCACTCCTGCCGCTCATGGCCGACGTTCCCGGATGGTTTGCGTCGCAGGCACGCTCCTCTGTGCTGGCGAGGCTCGCGGACGACCACCTCCCCGACCCGCCGGACGCCATAGACACGCTGCGCCGCCTGCTGGGGGAGGACCAGTTCCCCCGCGTGTTCGACTCGCTCGAGGCGGCCCCCAACCTTGGGCCGCCCCCCACCGTGACGAACATCGCCCAGTCCGTCGTCGACGCCGTCGTGCCCTCGACCGTGAAGGTGCAGGGCACCGCGTGCCGTCGCGTGCAGGAGGGCAGTGGCTTCGTGGTCCGTCCCGGCCTCGTCGTCACCAACGCCCATGTCGTGGCGGGCGAGGACGAGACGGTCCTGCAGCGCAGCGACGGCTCCGAGGTGCGAGCACAGGTCGTCGCCTTCGACCCCAACCGCGATCTCGCCCTCCTGAGCGCCCGCGACCTCAACCGACCCGCCCTGCCGCTGGGGCGCATCGATGACGGTGGGGTAGGTGCCGTCTTCGGTCACCCGGGTGGTGGTGCGCTCCGCGCCGCGCCGTTCTCCGTCGGCGACACGGTGCGCGCGTCGGGCACCGACATCTACGACCAGAGCCACACCGAGCGGCAGGTGCTCATCTTGTCCTCCGCCCTCCGTCCGGGCGATTCCGGGGCCGCGCTCATCGACCCGAGCGGCGCGGTGGTCGGGGTCGCGTTCGCGATCGCCCCCGACCGAAGCGATGTGGCCTACGCGTTGGCGGTCGAGGAGCTCGAGGCCACACTGGCGGGCGACCTCTCCCGTGCCGTCGACACCGGCCCCTGCCTCACCTGACCGCCTAGGTCAGGCCCAGGGTCGCGATGGCGACGATGAGGGTGAGGGCGCCGACGAGGTCGACGGTCGAGCTCACCAGGGGGATGCCGTAGGTGTCGGGATCGATCCCGAGGCGAACCGTGGCGATGGTGCCGTAGTAGGCGATCGCAAGCACGGCGACCATGGCCGCCACGCCTCCGAAGAGAGAGGCGGCCACCAGCTGGGCGAGCCCTGGGGAGGCCTCGCCCAGCAGGCGGGCGACGAGATGGGCCCCGAGGCCGTTGGCGGCGAACACCGGCAGGCTCAACCCGGACACGAACCACAGGTCGCGCCGGGCGGCACGGCTGGGAAAGGCGGTGGGCGGCGCCAAGCCGAGGAGCAGCTGACTGGACAGCCGACCCGACAGGATGCCCCCCAACGCACCGGCGCTCGACAGGTGCGCCGGCACCAGGATCAGGAGCGCCGGAAGGGCGCTGAAGGTCCCGAGCCGCCGCTCCAGGGCCACACCAGCCAGGCTGCTCACCAGCCCCGCCATGACCAGGACCGGCATCGAAGTGCGCACGATCCGCCGCAGCGACACGAGGGACGAACGGGCCCCGGCTGCGAGGGCCACAACGGCCAGCGCCGTCAGCACCCAACCGAGCGTCGAGGTGACGAGTCCGAAGCCGAGGAGCCCGGTGGCCAGGTAGAGCGCCGGCAGGGTCACCACGTCGCCGAGGGTGGACACGAGCGGCGCGTTGACGTTGTCGAGGTCCCAGCCGAAGCGCACCGCCCCGGAGGCCAGCCCGAGGGTGGCGGCCAGCACCGGGAGCGACGCGACGGCTCCGCCGCCCACCGACACGACCACGAGGTCGGCCAGGCCGATCGTGGGTCCCAAGCCGAGACCGACCGACACGAGCGCGGCCGTCAGCACGAGTACCAGCGACATGCCGAGAGTGAGGGCACCTGCGGCCAGCACGTTCTGTCCCAGGATGGTCGTGCGCCGGAGCCGCAGCTGGAGCTCGCCTGCATGGATCGATGTCGAGACCCGGTTGCCCAGGGAGCCGAACACGTTGCCCCGCAGCCCGATGGCGGCAGGCACGAGGACGAGAAGCCCCGGCCGCCGAGCGAAGGTGGCCGTGAGGGAGCCCAGCACCGCTCCCGCCACCAGGCTGGTGGAGGAGTTCAGTGCGAGCGCGACGAGCCCCTGCCGGGCATCGGCGCCCGGCAGCAGGCGGCGGCGGGCCATGGAGGCCGTCCGCTGGTGGCGATCGTCGAGGCAGGCACGGTGGGGAGGCTACCCGGACGCGACGAAGGGGCCCATCTTCTCGATCTGGGCCCCTTCGGGTGCGCGCTCAGGTCACTCGACCTCGATGAAGATGCACTCCCCGGGGCACTCCTCGGCCGACTCGATGGTGGCCTCCTCCTGGCCGGCGGGCACCGGGGCCAGGCCCTCGGCGCCACCCGGGTCGGAGAGCACCTTGTCGCCGTCCTTCACATAGGCCAGGCCGTCGTCGAGGAGGGTGAACACCGTGGGGGCGATCTCCTCGCAGAGACCGTCGCCAGTGCAGAGATCCTGGTCGATCCAGACCTTCATGGTGGCTGTACCTCGGGGGTCGTCGGGGGGAGCGGCATCAGCCTAACCCATCGGCGAATAAACCCGGCAACCACCGGGGAATCGGTGGGGACGGGGTGGTGCCGACCGCCACGGACGCCGGTGTAGGGTCCCGCGCAGTGTCTTCGAGGGAGGTGGTCCCCGTCAGCGAGCCCGACGACCGGTCCCAAGCCCTGGCCGAGCTGGCCGAGCTCCACGAGCACGCGCGGACCCTCGAGGAAGAGGTCCTGTCGCTGCGGCGGCGCCTCCAGGACGCTCCCAAGCGGGTGCAGACGCTCGAGGAGCGCCTGCTCGAGACCAAGGGCCAGCTCTCCCAGGCCGTGTCGCAGAACGAGAAGCTCACGTACACCCTCCGGGAGGCCCGCGACCACATCGCGGCGCTACGGGAAGAGGTTGACAAGCTCACCCAGCCGCCTTCCGCCTACGGCACGCTGGTGGGGCACAACGACGACGGCACGGTCGACGTGTTCACTGGGGGCCGCAAGGTGCGGGTGGCGGTGCACCCGGAGCTCGGGGACGACCCACTTCCGCGTGGCGCCGAGGTCGTCCTCAACGAGTCGCTCAACGTGGTCCTGTCGCGCCACGCGGACCTCACCGGCGAGGTCGTCACCTTCAAGGAGCGTCTCGACGACACCCGCGTGCTCGTGGTGGGGAGGGCCGACGAGGAGCGGGTCGTCGAGCTGCTCGACGAGCTGCGGGACGTACGCCTCCGCAACGGCGACACCGTCTTGCTCGACCCTCGCTCCGGTCTCGTGCTGGAGAAGCTCCCGCGGCCCGAGGTGGAGGATCTGGCCCTCGAGGAGGTGCCCGACATCGGCTACGAGGACATCGGCGGACTCGACGACCAGATCGAGATGATCGCCGACGCCGTGGAGCTGCCGTTCCTCCATCAGGAGCTCTTCGCCGAGCACCAGCTCCCGGCACCGAAGGGCATCCTCCTCTACGGCCCGCCGGGCTGCGGCAAGACCCTCATCGCCAAGGCCGTGGCCAACAGCCTGGCCAAGAAGGTGGCGGCCGCCTCGGGCAGCGACACCGCGAAGTCCTACTTCTTCAACATCAAGGGTCCGGAGCTGCTCAACAAGTACGTCGGCGAGACGGAGCGCCAGATCCGGCTGGTGTTCCAGCGAGCCCGGGAGAAGTCCGAGGAGGGGTGGCCGGTCATCGTCTTCTTCGACGAGATGGACTCGATGTTCCGCACGCGCGGCACCGGGATCAGCTCCGACATGGAGAGCACGATCGTGCCCCAGCTCCTCGTGGAGATCGACG
>DAIQBC010000038.1:0-3447 GCA_036781345.1 Acidimicrobiales bacterium
TTGGTGATCCCCCGGCGATGCGGGACGACGCCCGGCGGGAGATCAGCCTCCGCCACCGCGTCGGCCCCGATCTCCGCCTGGCGCTCGCTGATCCAGTCGTGGAGCAGCTCCCACCGGCCGAACGCCTCGACCTCGGCGGCGGTGAGGAAGCGCACCATCGACACGTCGAGGCGGAGCGAGCGCATGATCCTCCGCCCGCCACCCTCGTAGATCGGGCGCCAGTTCGTGAAGCCGCCCTGGGTGAGGCTCTTGGTGGGGATCGTGACCATCGTGCGGTCGGAGTTGAGGATCTTCACCGTGTGGAGGGTGACGTCGACCACCTCGCCGTCGGCGCCGTAGTCAGCGGCCTCGATCCAGTCGCCCTGCCGGACGACGTCGTAGTTCTGCAGCTGCACCGACGCGACGAAGCCGGTGATCGTGTCCTGGAACACCAGCAGCAGGATGGCCGTGAGCGCGCCCAGGCCCCCGATGAGCACGACGGGCGACCGGTCGGCCAGCACCGACACGATCACGATGCCCCCACCCAGGAACACGATCGTGTTGATGATCTGGAGATAGCCCTTGATCGGCCGATTGCGGGTGGGGTCGTAGTGGGCC
Organism: Acidimicrobiales bacterium; assembly: GCA_036781345.1. Lineage (GTDB taxonomy): Bacteria > Actinomycetota > Acidimicrobiia > Acidimicrobiales > VFJN01 > VFJN01. The sequence goes on from DAIQBC010000038.1 coordinate 598, forward strand.
TCGTAGATCTCGTCGGCCGCGTTGAGCAGCGCAGAGACCACGAACACCGCGACGAGCACGACCACCGAGAGGAGGACCCGCTGCGCACCGCCGATGATGTCCGGCTCGTCGGCGGGCGCCAGCCCCACGAGCAGGAAGGCCAGCAGCGCAGGCAGCAGCAGCGCCACCCGCTGGGGCACCCGACGCCGCAGGAGGGAGTCGTCCCATCGTACGGGGGAGGCGATGATCTCCCGCTCCAGCCTGCGAAGGATCCTTCCTCGCAGCAGGGCGTAGACGAGTGCGGCGAACGCGACGGCGACCGCCACGCCGATGCTCGTCGTCGCCCAGTCGGCCATGGGGGCCGACGGTACCGCCTCGGCTACGGTCTCTCCCGAGACCTGACGACCCATCAGATCCCGGAGCGCCATGCCCACCACGAGCACGATCCACCCCGACGGCATCGCCGAGGTGGTCATGGACAACCCGCCGGTGAACGCCCTCAGCGTCGCCGGGTGGTTCGAGCTGGCCGACCTTCTCGGCGCCCTCGGCCGCCACGCCGACGTGCGCGTCGTGGTGCTGCGGGCCGAGGGCCGAGGCTTCAACGCCGGCGTCGACATCAAGGAGATGCAGGCGACCGAGGGGTTTGATGCACTGATCGGCGCCAACAGGGGCTGCTTCGCGGCGTTCGCGGCGGTGTACGACTGCCCGGTGCCGGTGATCGCGGCCGTCAACGGGTTCTGCCTCGGAGGCGGGATCGGCCTGGTGGGCAACGCGGACGTCATCGTGGCCGCTGACAACGCCACCTTCGGCCTGCCCGAGGTCGACCGCGGCGCGCTCGGGGCGGCCACCCACCTCAGCCGGCTCGTGCCCCAGCACAAGATGCGGGCGATGGTGTACACGTCGGCCACCGCCGCCGCCCAGGAGCTCCACCACTTCGGCTCGGTGCACGCGGTGGTGCCGCAGAACGAGCTGCGCGACACCGCCATGGCGCTGGCGGCCCAGATCGCGGCCAAGTCGCCCACCGTCATCCGGGCCGCGAAGGAGAGCTTGAACGGCATCGACCTCTGGGACGTCAAGCGGTCGTACCGATTCGAGCAGGGGTTCACCTTCGAGCTCAACCTCTCGGGCGTGGCCGACGAGCACCGCGACGCCTTCGTGGCCAAGCGGGACACCCACACCGACCGATGAGCGCACCGCGGGACAAGCGCTGCACCGAGGACGAGGCAGTGGCGGAGCTGGCCTCGGGCATGACAATCGGCATCGGTGGGTGGGGCTCGCGGCGCAAGCCGATGTCGGTGGTGCGGGCCATGCTGCGCTCCGACCTCACCGACCTCACGGTGGTGAGCTGGGGGGGCCCGGATGTGGGGCTGCTCTGCGCGGCCGGCAAGGTGAAGCGGCTCGTCTACGCGTTTGTCTCCCTCGACTCGATCCCGCTCGAGCCGCACTTCCGCGCCGCTCGCCAGAGCGGCTCGATCGAAGACGAGCCCTACGACGAGGGCATGTTCCTCCTCGGCCTGCAGGCCGCCGCGTGGCGGGTGCCCTTCCTCCCCACGCGAGTCGGCCTCGGCTCCGACATCCTGCGCGACAACGACCGCGTGCGGATGGTCACCTCGCCCTTCGCCGACGGCGAGGAGCTCGTAGCCGTGCCCGCCCTCACCATGGATGCCGCCTTCGTCCACATGAACCGCAGCGACGCCCGCGGCAACGGCCAGTACCTCGGCCCCGACCCCTACATGGACGACCTCTTCCTCGGGGCGGCCGAGCGACGCTTCCTCTCGGCGGAGCGCATCGTCGCCACCGAGGACCTGGCCACGGAGGGCCCCCCGCAGTCTCTCCTCATCAGCCGGATGCTGGTGGACGGCGTCATCGAGGCGCCCAACGGGGCCCACTTCACGTCCTGCGATCCCGACTACCCGCGCGACGAAGCCTTCCAGAAGGCCTACGCCGCGTCCGCCAAGTCGCCTGAGGCCTGGGCCGCCTTCCGCGAGGCATGGCTGCAACTCAGCGAGGCCGACTACCAGGCCAAGCTCCGTACCGACGGAGGCGCGCCGTGACCAACCCGTTGCACGACCTCGTCGAGCGGGCCGACGTGTGCGTGGTGGCCATGGCCGAGTGCTTCCGGGGCGACGGCGAGATCCTCGCCAACCCGATCGGCACCATCCCGATGATCGGCGGGCGGCTGGCCCGGGCCACCTTCGAGCCTGACCTGGCGATGACCGACGGCGAGGCCCGGCTCATCGCCAACGACGAGGCCTTCGAGTGGCCGGGCGGCAAGGTGGTGGAGCACTTCAACCCCTACCGCCAGATGTTCGGCTGGGTGTGGAACGGCCGCCGCCACGTGGTGATGGGCGGTACGCAGATCGACCAGTACGGCAACCAGAACTTCGCGGCCATCGGCGACTACCGACGTCCCAAGGTTCAGCTCCTCGGCTACCGCGGCGCACCCGGCAACACGATCAACGACACCACCTCCTACTGGGTGTCCAACCACACTCCTGCCGTGCTGTGCCAGCGAGTCGACACGGTGTGCGGAGTGGGCTACGACCGCGCTGCTGCGCTCGCCCCGCGGGCGGCCCGCTTTCACGAGATCCGCTTCGTGGTGACCAACCTGGCCGTGCTCGACTTCGACACGCCTGACCACCGGATGCGGGTCCGATCGGTGCACCCGGGCGTCACCACCGCCGAGGTGCAGGACGCCACGGGGTTCGAGCTGGTGGTGCCCGACGACGTGCCCATCTCGCGGCTCCCCACCCCGGAGGAGCTCGAGCTCATCGACAGCGTGATCGACCCCGCCGGTGCGCGCTTCACCGAGGTCGCCCGCTCCTGAGGCTCCCCTCGCCGTCACGCACTACCGTGCATCACGGATCGACC
>DAIQBC010000038.1:3547-12786 GCA_036781345.1 Acidimicrobiales bacterium
GGTCACCTCCGTGCCCACCGCGGCACTGGCCCCCACCGGCTACCTCGACACGTTCGGGCAGACCAGCCTCATCAAGCAGCTCGTTCGCACCTCCGGCTACGGCACCGAGGTACGACAGGCACCCTCAGGGCCGCAGAAGCCGACGCCCATGAGCTACCCGATCCGGCGCCAGTACACCGATGAGAAGCCCCAGAAGCTGACCACCCAGATCCTGCAGCTTCAAGGGAACGAGAAGGATCCCTTCGGCGGCGGCGGCACGTGCTTCGGCGACTCCGGCGGACCGGCCTTCCTCAACGGCTACATCATCGGCGACACCAGCTACGGCCTCACCAGCAACTGCCGCTACCTCGGTGGCTACCAGCGGGTGGACGTCCCGATCGTGCGGAGCTGGCTGACCTGCGTCCTGGGTGTGGCCCAGGCCACGTCCGGCACCGCGACGCAGGACCAGCCCACCCCCGGAGCGGCGACCGCCATCGGCACCTGCGGCACGAAGGTCTGACCGACCACGGGAGCAGTTCGCTGCTCGACGCGGGTCCCGGTAATCTGACGCAGTGTCAGATCCGCTCCATCCTGCTCTGAGGACGCGGTTCTGCGACCTGGTGGGGTGCCGGCTGCCCATCGTGCAGACGGGCATGGGGTGGGTGTCGGGCGCCAACCTCACCGCCGCCACGAGCGCGGCGGGGGGCTTCGGGATCCTCGCCGCCGTCACCATGACCCCTGGCCAGCTACGCAGTGCGGTGCACGCCGTGAAGGAGCGCACGGACGCCCCGTTCGGCGTGAACTTCAGGGCCGACCAGCCCGACCTGGCCGATCGAGTCGCCTTCGTCGTCGGCGAGGGGGTGCGCCTGGTGAGCTTCGCCGGCGCGCCCACCAAGGACGCCGTGGCTCGCTGCCACGACGCGGGCGTCGTGGTGATGCCCACCGTGGGCGCTCGTCGCCACGCCGAGAAGGTCCTGGAGATGGGTGTCGACGCCGTGATCGCACAAGGCGGCGAGGGTGGCGGTCACACCGGGACCGTGCCCACCTCGCTCCTCTTGCCGCAGGTGGTTGATGCGGTGGCCGTCGACATCCCGGTGCTCGGCGCCGGCGGCTTCTTCGACGGCCGCGGCCTGGTGGCGGCGTTGGCCTACGGCGCTGACGGCATCGCCATGGGCACACGGTTCCTGCTCACGCAGGAGAGCCACGTGCCGCCCCCGGTGAAGGAGCGCTACACGGCGGCCAGCGTGTTCGACACGGTCGTCACCACCGCGCTCGACGGCGCGCCGCAGCGGGTGATCCGCACCGAGGTCATCGACCGACTCGAGCGGTCACCCCGTCTCCTTCGCCTCCCGCGCGCCGCCCTGGCGGCGCTCCGCTTCCGGAAGGAGACGGGCACCTCACGACGGGATCTGCTGCGAGAGGGCCTGGCCATGCGCAAGCACCAAGACCTCACGTGGAGCCAGCTCGCCATGGCGGCCAACGCCCCAATGCTGATCAAGGCCACGATGGTGGATGGCAAGCCCGAGGTGGGCATCCTTCCCACTGGCCAGGTCACCGGCGTGATCGACGAGCTCCCCTCCGTCGCTGAGCTGATGGCCCGCATCACCGCCGAGGCCGAGTCCACCCTCAAGCGCCTGTCATGAACCCAGGTTCTGTGGACGCTGACGCTCGCATTCCGAACGAATCCGTCCACAGAACGGGGGAGGTGGGATGGACCTGACGTGGTCGGGTGACGAAGACGCCTTCCGGGCCGAGGCTCGGGCGTGGCTGAACGTGCACCTGGCCGAGTGGCGGGCAGAGCATGGCGGCGAGCCGGCCTCCGGCGACACGCGAGACGGCTTCGCACAGCACCTCGAGTGGGAGCGGCGCCTGTTCGCCGACGGGTGGGCGGCGGTGTCATGGCCCGAACAGCACGGCGGCCGGGACGCCACGCTCTGGGAGTGGCTGATCTTCGAAGAGGAGTACTACCGAGCGGGCGCCCCACCGCGGGTGACCCAGAACGGCATCTTCCTGCTGGCCCCGAGCATCTACGAGTTCGGCTCGCCTGAGCAGCAGGCCGGCATCCTGCGGCGGATGGCTGCGGCCGAGGACCTCTGGTGCCAGGGCTGGTCGGAGCCCAACGCTGGCAGCGACCTCGCCAGCGTCACCAGCAGGGCCCGGCGGGTCGACGGCGGGTGGGTGCTCGACGGCCAGAAGACGTGGACCACCCGCGGCGCCTTCTGCACGCATCTGTTCGGGCTGTTCCGCTCGGACCCGGCCAGCGTCCGCCACAAGGGTCTCAGCTACCTGCTGGTGCCCCTCGACACGCCGGGCGTCACCGTGCGGGGCTTCGGTCGCCTCGACGGCGACGAGGGGTTCGCCGAGGTCTTCTTCGACGAGGCCTTCCTCGCCGACGACGCCGTGGCCGGCGGCGTGGTGCTCGGAGAGCCCGAGCAGGGCTGGGCCGTCGCCATGGCCACAGCCGGCTCGGAGCGTGGCCTCACCTTGCGCTCCCCCGGTCGCTTCCTGGCCACCGCCGAACGGCTCATCGCGCTGGCGAACGAGCGTGGCGACACGGGCCTCCAGCGCCGTGCGGCAACAGCGTGGATGCACGCCGATGCCTATCAGCAGCACACCCTGGCGACCGTCACCAAGCTGGCGGCGGGCGCCAAGCCGGGGGCGGAGGCCAGCCTCACCAAGCTGTGGTGGAGCGAGCTCGACGTGGAGCTGCACCGGGTGGCCCTCGACCTCCTCGGCCCCGACGCCGAGGTGGAGGGCCCGTGGAGCAAGGGCTGGCAGTTCGCCCTGTCTGGTCCGATCTACGCGGGCACCAACGAGATCCAGCGCAACATCGCGGCCGAGCGCGTCCTGGGACTGCCGCGATGAGGTTTGCCCTGTCCGACGACCAGGTCGCGTTCCGCGATGCCGTGCGCGAGCTGCTGGACAAGGAGGCGACGCCGGCCGTCGTGCGCGCCGCCTGGACGGCGCCCGAAGGCGAGCTCGACCGAGGCGTGTGGGACAGCCTCGATGCGATGGGTGTGCTGACCGTGCTCGTGCCGGAGGCCGAGGGGGGTCTTGGCCTCGACGAGACCTTCCTCGTGCCGATCCTCGAGGAGGCAGGCCGGGTCGCCCTCCCGCATCCGATCGTGGAGACGGCCATGGTGGCGGCACCGCTGCTGGGGGCCGGCGTCGGCATGGTGGCCTCCGACCTCGGCGGGCCGATCGTGCCCTGCGCGGCCGACGCCGACCAGCTCCTGCTGCGCTGGGGTCACACACTGGCCGTGGTGGACCGAGACGCCGTGGCCATCGCGCCCGTCGCCACCGTCGACGCGGGCCGACGGGCCGGGCGGCTCACCCACGACGGCACCGGCACCCCGCTCAGCGACGACCCCGCCGTGGTGGAGCGGGCCCTCGACCGCGGCGCGCTGGGCACCGCGGCGATGCTCGTCGGGCTGGGCCAGGCCATGCTCGACCTCACGGTGAACTACGCCTCCGAGCGTCAGCAGTTCGGTCAGCCCATCGGCAGCTTCCAAGCCGTCAAGCACCACCTCGCCGACGCCGCGCTCGCCCTCGAGTTCGCCCGACCGGCGGTGTGGCGGGCCGCCTGGTCGGTGGCCCACGACGTGCCCACCCGTGCCCGCGACGTGTCGATGGCGAAGGCCATGGCGTCAGACGCCGCTGAGGTGGTGGGCCGACAGGCGCTGCAGTGCCACGGAGCGATCGGCTACACGGTCGAGGCCGACCTCCACCTCTACCTCAAGCGAACCTGGGCGCTGGCCCGCACATGGGGCGACGTGGCCCACCACACCGACCGCGTCGCTGCCGCCCTGGGTGCCGCGTTGTGATGGCGCACCGTACCGTTGACATCGCCCGCCCCGACTCTCCAGGAGCCTGACCCGCCATGCCCGAAGCCTTCATCGTCGATGCCGTCCGCACTCCAGTCGGACGGCGGGGCGGCGGGCTGAGCCAGGTGCACCCGGCCGACCTCGGCGCCCACGCGCTCTCCGCCCTCATGGAGCGCACCGGCATCGACCCGGGCGCGGTGGAGGACGTGATGTTCGGCTGCGTCGACACGGTGGGCGGGCAGGCCGGCGACATCGCCCGCACCTGCTGGCTGGCCGCCGACCTCCCTGAGCACGTGCCGGGCACCACGATCGATCGGCAGTGCGGGTCGGCCCAGCAGGCCATCCACTTCGCGGCCCAGGCCGTGATGGCAGGAGTGAACGATGTGGTGGTGGCGGGTGGGGTGCAGCAGATGTCCATGATCCCGATCAGCTCGGCCATGACGCTGGCCGCCGACCTCGGCTTCGACGACCCCTTCACCGGGTCGACCGGTTGGGTGAAGCGCTATGGCGCCGGCGAGGTGAGCCAGTTCAACAGCGCGGAGATGATCGCGGAGCGCTGGGACTGCTCCCGCAACGACATGGAGGCCTTCGCCGTCGAGAGCCACGAGCGGGCCATCCGGGCCACCGCGGAGGGTCGCTTCGAGCGTGAGATCGCGCCCCTTGCGGGGCTGGCGCGCGACGAAGGCCCTCGCGACCCGAACTGGGAGAAGATCCGCTCCCTCAAGACCCTCACCGAAGGCGGTCGGGTGACGGCGGCCGTCGCGTCGCAGATCTCCGACGCGTCCGCGGCGCTGCTCGTGGTGAGCGAGCAGGCATTGCGCGACCACGGCCTCACCCCTCGCGCCCGCATCCACCACATGAGCGTGCGGGCCGACGACCCCATCTGGATGCTGACCGCCCCGATCCCCGCCACCCGTCACGCCCTGGCCAAGACCGGGATGACGATGGACGACATCGACCTGATCGAGATCAACGAGGCCTTCGCCTCGGTGGTGCTGGCCTGGGAGAAGGAGCTCGGCGTCGACCATGCCAAGGTCAACGTCAACGGCGGTGCCATCGCCCTCGGTCACCCCCTCGGCGCCACCGGGGCCCGCCTGATGACCACGCTGCTGCACGAGCTCGAGCGCACCGGTGGCCGCTACGGCCTCCAGACCATGTGCGAGGGTGGCGGCCAGGCCAACGTCACGATCATCGAGCGGCTCTAGGGAGGCCTGCGCTCCCCCGGAGACCGTCAGTCGGGGGCAACCCCAGCGTGCTTCAGGGGTTCCGACCAGATCGTCGTGCCGACCGCCACCGCAGCCACGATGGCCCACGCCGCCAGTGGGAACGGGGCCAGCTGGAGGAGGTCGGCAAGCGGGGGAACGTGCACGACCGCGATCGCCGTGGCGGACACGATGGCGACGACCCACGCCAGCGTGCGGGTCCACGGGCGGCCGCTGCGCCACATGGGTCGATCGGGGCTGCGCATGCTCAGCAGCAGCATCGGCTGGCTGGCCAGCAGGGTGGCGAAGCCAAGCGCCCGTGCCTCCTCGACGGGCCAACCGACGCCGAGGGCCAGGAGGTACCCGGCGACGATCGCCGTGCCGAGCACCCCTCCGACCGCGTAGGGCCTCCACATCGCCCGGAGGCGCAGCGCGTCGCCCACCGGCCGCGGTGGCCGGTGCATGACGTTCGCATCCGGCGGGTCGGCTTGGAACACAAGCGACACGACCGGGTGGAGGAGCAGCTCGAGGAGCACGAGGTGCACGGGCAGCAGCAGCAGCGGTCGCCCGAGCAGGGGCACGACCAGCGCGCCCAGCAACAGGGGCGGGTGGAAGGCGATCAGATAGGCGAAGGCCCGGGTGAGGTTGTCGAAGATCCGCCGGCCGTCGCGCACGGCACCGACGATCGTGGCGAAGTTGTCGTCGACGAGCACCAGCGAGGCAGCCTCACGCGCGACCTCCGTCCCTCGCCCGCCCATCGCCACGCCGATGTCAGCCTCCCGGAGCGCGGGTGCGTCGTTGATGCCATCCCCGGTCATCGCCACCACCTCCCCCTGCCGGCGCAGCGCCTGCACCAGCAGGTGCTTCTGCTCCGGGCGGGTTCGGGCGAAGATGTTGGCCTCGGCCGCGAGCTCATCGACGCGTGCGTCGTCGGCCGCGTCGAGGTCGTCGCCGGTGGCGATCACGTCCACCCCGCCGGCGGTGTGGGGGAGGTCGAGACCCTCGGCGACGGCGTGGGCGGTGGCGGGATGGTCGCCGGTGATCATGATCACGCGGATCCCCGCGTCGCGGCACTGGCGCAGCGCGTCGGCGACGCCGTCCCGGATCGGGTCGCTGAACGCGACCAGGCCGAGCAGCTGCAGCCCGTCCTCATCCCCAGGACGATCGCCGCGCCGCTGCTCGAGAGCCGTGCCGGCCACACCGATCACGCGCATGCCGTCCGCCGCGAAGGCGTCGTTGGCCGCCATCGCGGCAGCCGAAGGCCCGGAGGCTGTGTGGCGGACCAGGCCTTCGATCGATCCCTTGGCCGCGACCTGATGGTGCCCTCCGGGCCGCCGCCACACGTGGGTGAGGTATCGATCGGCGGCGTCGAAGGGCCAGTCGGCGACGAGCTCGGCGCCGTGCAGCGCCGCAGTGTCGAGGCCGTGGCGGCGGGCGTAGTCGACGATGGCGACGTCGAGAGGATCGTAGGGCTGAGGCTCGCAGGCCAGGACGGCGCTCTCGAGCAGCGCCACCTCCACCGCCGTGAGGGTGCCGCCGTCCCGCCGCGTCCCGTCCGCTGTCCAGAGCCCAGCGACCGCCAGCCGACCGTGGGTGAGCGTCCCCGTCTTGTCGGTGCAGATCACCGTGGTCGACCCGAGCGTCTCCACGCTCGGCAGGCGGCGCACCAGCGCGCGCTGCTGCGCCAGGCGCCACGCGCCGAGGGCCAGGTAGAGGGTGTAGATCATCGAGAACTCTTCAGGGATCGCGGCGATGGCCAGGCTCACGCCGGCGATCACGGCCTGCCCCCAGCCGTTGCCGTGCAAGAGCTCGGCGAGGATGACCGCCGCGCAGAACACCAGAGCCACGACGGCCAGGGAGCGCACGAGCCGCGCCAGCCCGCGTTGCAGCGGCGTGGCCGGCTGTCGGACCGACGCGACGAGCGCGCCGATGCGTCCGTAGCGCGTGGCCGTCCCGGTAGCGATCACGCGCGCGACTGCCCCGCCCGACAGCACGGTGGTGCCCGCCCAGACCCTGCCCTCGTCAGTGACTTCGCTGATCGCCTTGGCCGAGGGAAGCGACTCGCCGGTCAAGGCCGACTCGTCCACGAGCATCTGGGTGAGCGCGACGACCACCCCGTCGGCGGGCACGACGTCACCCTCACGCAGCCACACCACATCACCCACGACGAGCTCCTCGGTCGGCACCTCGCGCTGCACGCCATCGCGCAGCACGGTGGCGAGGGGAGCCGTGAGCGATCGCAGCTTCTCGAGGGTGCGCTCGGCGCGTGACTGGAGCAGCCATCCCACCCCGGCGATGGGTGCGAGCGCGACGAAAGCGACGATGGCATCGGTGGTCTCCCCGATCACGAGGTAGGTCGGCGCCGCAACGAGCAGCAGGGCCACCATCGGATCGGCCAACGGCCCAAGCAGACGCTTCAGGCGCTGACCGCGTGCCTGGGGGACGATCCGGTTCCGACCCTCACGCCCGAGGCGGGCTGCGGCTTCGGCCGACGTGAGCCCCTCAACGCCCGCAGGCGGAGATCCCAGCGCGGTCATGGACATCCTCGGACACACCTCCCGGTCGGCCCGAGGCTACGTCTCGACGCCGACCCCAACTGTCACGGGCCGGCCGGTCTGCGATGATGACGATCCACGCTGGCACGAACCCGGGGGACCATTGGCCGCACACGACCTCGTGATCCGAGGGGGCACCGTCGTCGACGGCACCGGCGCCCCCGCTCGCACCGCCGACGTCGCCATCAGCGGCGGCATCGTCACCGAGGTGGGCAGGGTCGACGGCACCGGGCGCGAGGAGATCGACGCCCAGGGCGCCCTCGTCACGCCCGGCTTCGTCGACATCCACACCCACTACGACGGCCAGGCCACCTGGGACGAGCAGCTCACGCCGTCGTGCTGGCACGGCGTCACGACGGTGGTGATGGGCAACTGTGGGGTCGGGTTCGCCCCGGTGGCCCCCGACCGCCACGAGTGGCTCATCGGGCTCATGGAGGGCGTGGAGGACATCCCCGGCGCGGCGCTCAGCGCCGGCATCCAGTGGGGCTGGGAGAGCTTCCCCGAGTTCCTCGATGTGCTGAGCAGCCACCGACACGCGATGGACCTGGGCACGCAGGTGCCGCACGGAGCGGTGCGCGGCTACGTGATGGGCGAGCGCGGCGCCCGCAACGAGCCGGCGACGGCCGGGGACATCGAGGCCATGGCCGCCATCGTCAAGGCCGGGATCGAGGCCGGCGCCCTCGGCTTCTCCACCAGCCGCACGCTCGCCCACCGGGCCATCGACGGCGAGCCGGTGCCGGGCACCTTCGCGGCCGAAGACGAGCTGTTCGGCATCGGTCGGGTGCTCGGCGAGCTCGGCACCGGCGTGTTCGAGCTCGCTCCGGCTGGTGCCCTCGGCGAGGACCTCGCCGCGCCCGAACGGGAGATGGACTGGATGCGCCGCTTGGCCGCCGCCATCCGCCGCCCTGTCACCTTCGCCCTCAACCAGAACAACGCCGACCCGGACTCGTGGAAGCGGCTGCTCGACCTCTCGGCCGCCGCGGCCGCTGAGGGCCTACCCGTGCGCCCCCAGGTGCATGGCCGCACGGTGTCACTGCTGCTCGGCTTCCAGACCTTCCATCCACTGGCCTTCACCAGGGCGTGGGGCGAGGCCGGTCTCGGTCTGCTCGGGTGGCAGGACCAGGTCGCACGCATCCAGGCCGACCCGGCGTTGGCCGCTCGCATCGTGGCCGACGCCAAGCACCTGAAGGACGACCCGATCGTCACAGGGTTCATGCACCCGAGCCGCATCTACCTCCTCGGCGACCCGCCCGTCTACGAGCCCGGCGTGGAGCGCAGCGCCACCGCGCTCGCCGCCGCACGCGGCGTCGACGAGTGGGAGCTGCTGCTCGAGCTGTTCCTTGGCGACGGTGGCCGGGAGCTCCTCAACGCCCCGGTGCTCAACTACACGAACGGCAACCTCGACGCCGTGGGCCAGATGCTCCAGCACCCCACGTCCGCCTTCGGGCTCGGCGACGGAGGCGCCCACGCCGGCCAGACCTGCGATGCCTCCACCACCACCTTCCTGCTCACCCACTGGGCCCGGGACCGAGACCATGGCCGGCTCACCGTGGAAGACGCGGTGCACAAGATGACCCAGGCCACCGCCACCCTCTACGGGCTCGGCGACCGGGGAGTGCTGGCGCCGGGCTACGTGGGCGATGCCAACGTGATCGACCACGCGCGCCTGCAGCTGCGGC
>DAIQBC010000039.1:0-12725 GCA_036781345.1 Acidimicrobiales bacterium
ACCGACCGAACGCCTCGGTCATGAAGTCGTAGTGCTCGTGGTCGCCGCAGTACATCGTCCCCGAGCACTTCCCGGATTCCCAGAAGGCGTCTTCCTCGGCGGCCATCGCCGCCAGCTCGCTCAGGATCTCCTCGCGGGGGCGTCCCTTCTCCGGGAGCACTCGGTTGACTGCGAAGCGATCCTCGTACGGGTACGTGGCCATGGCCGAACGGTAGTGCGACCCGTACCCGGCCCGGCCGGGGCGCTCAGCGCACGCCGAGGCTCCCCTTCGCGGCCGCCTCGAAGACCCGGAACGGCAGCAGCCGCTTGGCCGTGATCCCGACGCGCTCCTGCACCTTGCCCACGGACACCCGGCGTGGGGGACGCTTGGCGTCGAGCACCTTCTGCACCGTGGCCGCCACGTCGTCGGGCGGCACACCGTGTGCCTCATCACGTTCCATCACACCAATGGCGTGCTGCGTGGCGTCCCGGTAGATGTCGTCGTCCGTCGTCGCAACCCTGCGCCGATTGCCCGTGAAGTCGGTCCGCACGTTGCCGGGCTGCACCATCGTCACCGTCACCCCGAAGGGCGCGACCTCGTAGGCCAGGGCCTCACCGGCTCCTTCGAGGGCGAACTTGCTGGCGCTGTAGAAGGCCTGGAAGGGGAGGCTGACGACCGCGCCGATCGAGCTGATGAGCACGATGCGGCCGCCGCCCTGGGCCCGAAGGGCCGGAAGCGCCGCCTGCACGACGCGCACCGATCCCCAGAGGTTGGTCTCGAACTGGGCCTTGGCCTCGTCGATGCTGGTCTGCTCGAAGGCCCCCGCGAGACCCCACCCGGCCGACAGCACGAGCGCGTCGATCCGGCCGTGCTCCTCGAGCACCTGGGCGATGCCATCGACGACCGAGCGGTCGCGGTCGACATCCATCACCAGCCCTGGCCAGCCCGGGGAGCTGTGACCCCGACGGCTGGCGCCGACGACGACCCACCCGGCACCATGCAGGCGATCGGCGGTGGCGCGACCGATCCCCGACGATGCCCCTGTGATCAGCACGACCTTCGCCACGTCCACCTCCTGCGTCAGGCCACCGTAGGGCGGGCGACCTTGGTGAGGCACCCCTCGGCATGTCGGCATGGATTCACGCAGGCCTGGCAGAGCCATCGGGCCCAAGATCGAGGGCCGTTCGCCGATCTTGGCGACGCCCGGCGGAGCATCGCAGAACCCGCCGCACGAAACTGGTCAAGGTGGGCCGCCGCACCGCGCGAACCTCCAGGGCCACTTCGGCCGGAACAAGCGCGGGGGCTACTGGGCGGTCCTGGCCGGCTCGATCGTGCCAACATGGGACATGGCACGGTTCAAGAAGGGCGACAAGGTGATCATCACCGAAGGCGACTTCGACGGTCAGTGGGGTGTGATCGTCGACAAGGACATCATCGGTGACGAGCTCACCGTCGCGCTCGGCGACGATGGCCGGGAGATCCGAACCCACGAAGACCACGTGAACAAGGTCGAGGACGACTGATCCGCGGCGAGCGAGTCGCGGTGAGCGAGCACCGCCGCCGGCTCGTCGGAGCGCACTCGGCCGCTCCTTGCGCGATCGTGGATCTCGAAGTCGGCAGCGTCACCGCCTGATCACCACCCAATCAACCACCACCAGGGAGCCGTGCCATGGGGCTGTTCGACGCATATGGGTACAAGGGCAAGCGGGCGCTCGTCGTGGGCGGCGCCAGCGGCATGGGCGCGGCCACCGTCGATGTGCTGCTTGACGCCGGTGCCGAGGTCACGATGATGGATCGGGCCGAGGTGTCGACGCCGCGCGTGACCTTCCACCCCGTCGACCTCGCCGACCGCGGCTCGATCGAGGCCGCTGCGACGGCGTTGGACGGACCCGTCGACGCGCTGTTCTCCTGCGCGGGCGTCGCCGACGGCACCCCGGGGATCGAGAAGATCAACTTCCTCGGCCACCGCCTGCTCATCGAGCTGCTCCTCGACGCTGGGCAGCTCCCGCGGGGCTCGGCCATCGGCATGATCTCCTCGGCGGCCGGGTTTGGCTGGGAGCAGAACCTGGAGAAGGCGAACGAGTACCTCGACATCGCCGACTTCGACGAGGCCGCGAAGTGGGCCGAGGCCAACGGCAAGGCCGACTACCTCTGGAGCAAGGTCTCCATCAACACCTACGTGGCGCGCGAGTCGATCGAGTTCCTCAAGCGCGGCATCCGCCTCAACGCCATCCTCCCGGGCCCCACCGACACGCCTCTGGCCCAGGCGAACGCGTCGACTTGGCTCACCTTCGGTGCCGACTACCGGGAGGCCGTGGGCACGCAACCGTCCACCCCGCTGGAGCAGGCCTACCCCCTCGTCTTCCTCTGCAGCGACGCGGCGTCGGGCATCACCGGCGTCACGCTCGTGAGCGATTCCGGGTACTTCGCCGCAGGGGTGAGCGGCTCGTTCCCGACGGCGAAGGAAGCCGTCGGGTTCCTGCGCAGTGTCTTCTGATGGCCAACCGGTTCCGGGAGCTCTCGTACCGATGACCTACTCCCTTCCCGCCGAGTTGGACGTCGAGGTCGATGGACCCGTTCGGATCATCCGGCTCAACCGCCCCGAACAGCTGAACGCCACCAACCACGCCCTCCACGCCGGGCTGGCCCAGCTGTTCCCTCAGCTCGACGCCGACCACGACGCCCGGGTTGCCGTGCTCACGGGCAACGGGCGGGCCTTCTCTGCCGGTGGCGACTTCGACTACATCGACGAGCTCTCCACCGACGACGCCCTTCGCCGCCAGAGCCTGTCCGACGGGCGCGACATCGTGACCGGAATGGTGGGCTGCCGAGTGCCGATCGTGGCGGCCGTGAACGGCCCCGCCGTCGGCCTCGGCTGCAGCCTCGTGGCCCTGTCGGACATCGTGTTCATGGCCGAGAGCGCCCACCTCGCCGACCCGCACGTCCTCATCGGGCTGGTCGCCGCCGATGGCGGCCCCCTCACGTGGCCCCTGCTCACCAGCCTCCAGCTCGCCAAGGAGTACGCCCTCACCGGCGACCGCATCCCGGCGCGGCGGGCGGCCGAGATCGGTCTCGTCAACCACGTGTGCCCCGACCACGAGGTCCTCGCGCAGGCGCTGGCCTGCGCCAAGAAGATCGCTGCCCTCCCGCAACGGGCAGCCGAGGACACGAAGCGCATCCTGAACATGCACCTCGAGCGGGCCGTTCTGGCCACGCTCGACTTCGCGCTCAGCGCTGAGGATCGCTCCTTCAGGTCGCCGGAGCTGCGGGCCAACATCGACCGGCTGCGCGCCCGCAACGTCGAGACGTAGGCCCGCGGGCCTAGCGGCAGCTCACCACCTTCTCGTCGACGATCGCCGGCTCGGCCGGATCGCCGCCCGCTGATCCGGGCGTTGGCCAGCCGAGAATGGCATTCTGACGAGGGTGACGTGGAGCTTCGAGACCGAGCCCGACTTCCAGGAGAAGCTGGACTGGGCTGACGCCTTCGTCCGCGAGGAGGTCGAGCCCCTCGACGTGCTGTGGCCCGGTCTCGTGTTCACGCCGCCCGACGACCGGCGGCGAGCCGTGCTCGATCCCCTGAAGGACCAGGTGCGCGCCCGAGGGCTCTGGGCCACCCATCTCGGACCCGAGCTCGGCGGCGGGGGGTACGGTCAGCTCAAGCTGAGCCTGCTCAACGAGATCCTCGGTCGGTCCTCGTGGGCACCGGTCATCTTCGGCTGCCAGGCTCCCGACACCGGCAACGCCGAGATCATCGCCCACTACGGCACCCCCGAGCAGAAGGACCGCTACCTCCAGCCTCTGCTCGCCGGCGAGATGTTCTCCTGCTACTCGATGACCGAGCCGCAGGGCGGCTCCGATCCAGCGCTGTTCAAGACGCGGGCGGTGAAGGACGGCGACGAATGGATCCTCGACGGATGGAAGTTCTTCTCGTCGAACGCCAAGACCGCCGCCTTCCTGATCGTCATGGCCGTTACCGACCCTGACGTGAGCGCCTACCAGGGCATGTCCATGTTCCTCGTGCCGAGCGACACCCCCGGCGTCAACATCGTGCGGGATGTCGGCCTCGGCGGCGAGGCACTGGGTGAAGGGTCCCACGCACTGATCCACTACGACGGCGTCCGGCTGCCGACGGAGGCGCTCCTTGGTGGCGAAGGGCAGGCGTTCGCGATCGCGCAGACCCGTCTGGGCGGCGGGCGCATCCACCACGCCATGCGCACCATCGGCATGGCTCAGAAGGCGATCGACGCGATGTGCGAGCGCGCCCTCAGCCGCGAGGTGCAGGGTGGGATGCTCTCCGACAAGCAGTTCGTGCAGGGCTACATCGCCGACTCCTACGCGCAGCTGGCGCAGTTCCGCCTCTTCGTCCTGTACACGGCGTGGACGATCGACAAGCACAACGACTATCGCAAGGTGCGCAAGGACATCGCGGCGGTGAAGGTGCTGATGCCCGGCGTCCTGCACGACATCGCACTGCGAGCGATCCAGGTCCATGGCGCACTGGGCGTGAGCAACGAGATGCCGTTCCACGGGATGCTGCTGGGCGCCAGCGTCATGGGCCTCGCCGACGGGCCGACGGAGGTGCACAAGCTCACGGTCGCCCGGCAGGTGCTGCGGGGATACCGCCCGAGCGAGGACGACTGGCCGAGCTCCCACCTGCCGAGGCGCCTGGCCGCCGCTCGCGAGAAGTACGCGGAGCATCTCGAGCACGAGGTCGGCAACTTGTGAGCATCGATGTCGACCGCCTCACCACCTGGTTGGACGAGCAGCGGCTGCCCGGGAAGGGTGAGCCGTTGGAGACCAGCTTCGTGGCGGGCGGCACCCAGAACGAGATCTATGAGATCAAGCGAGGCGAGCTCCACGGTGCCCTCCGGATCCCGCCGCGGGAGGCGCCCACGTCGCGCGACGACGGGATCATCCGCGAGTGGCGGATCATCGAGGCGCTGGGTGGCACGGACGTGCCCCACACCCCCGCCATCGCCTCCTGCTCCGACGCTTCCGTGCTGGGTCGGACCTTCTACCTGATGGGCTTCGTCGACGGCTGGTCGCCGATGAACGTGGACGACTGGCCCGCCCCCTTCGACACCGACCTCGACGCCAGGAAGGGTCTCGCCTACGAGCTCGTCGACGGCATCGCCCTCCTGTCCAAGGTCGACTGGCAGGCTCGTGGCCTCCAGGACCTCGGGCGCCCCGAGGGCTTCCACGAGCGCCAGGTCGATCGGTGGTCCTCGTTCCTGGACCGCGTCAAGGGCCGTGAGCTGCCTGGATTCGACGAGGCGTCGGCGTGGCTGCGGGCCCACAAGCCAATCGACTTCGTCCCGGGGCTGATGCACGGCGACTACCAGTTCGCGAACGTGATGTACTGCCACGGCGGGCCGGCCCGCCTCGCCGCCATCGTCGACTGGGAGATGGGCACGGTCGGCGACCCCAAGCTCGACCTCGGCTGGGTTGTGCAGTCCTGGCCCGAGGACATGCACGGTGAGGACGCCGCCCGCGGCTACGTCGACATGACCGGCATGCCGTCAAGGACCAAGGTGCTCGACCGGTACGCCGAGGTGTCCGGTCGACAGGTCGACGACATCGACTACTACGTGATCCTCGCCAAGTGGAAGCTGGCCATCGTGCTCGAGCAGGGCTACCAGCGGCGAGGCGACGACGCCAAGCTGCACGCCTTCGGACCGGTGGTGCTCGAGCTCATGCGGGGGGCCGGGGAGCTGGCGGCGTCGTCGGAGTACCGCTCGTGACTGACCGTGAGCGAGAAGAGGGCTTCCGGCGCTCGTCGAGCGCATCGGCTCGAGCTGGGGAGCGGGCCATGAAGGTGGTCGTGGTGGGGGCATCGAGCGGGCTGGGTCGATGCATCGGGATCGGGATGGCCAAGCGGGGTGCCCGCGTGGCCCTGATGGCGAGGCGCCGGGACATGCTCGACGACGGGGTCGTCGAGGCGGGAGGCGAGACGCTGGCCGTCGAGTGCGACGTCACCGACGCGGCGTCCTGCCAATCGGCGATCGAGGAGGCGGCGAGCGCCCTCGGCGGGATCGACGCGATCGTCTACGCGCCGGGCATCGGGCCCCTGGCCCGCCTCGCCGACACCGACGCCGACACATGGCGGCGGGTTCTCGACACCAACGTCACCGGCGCCGCGCTGTTCACGACCGCCGCGCTGCCGCACCTCATGGCCTCCGCAGGGCGGGCCGTGTATCTGTCGTCGGTCAGCGCCTCGCTCACCCCGCCCTGGCCGGGCCTCGGCGCCTACGCCGTGAGCAAGGCCGCCCTCGACAAGCTGGTCGAGGCATGGCAGGCCGAGCACCCCGAGATCGGGTTCACCCGGATGGTGGTGGGCGACTGCGCTGGCGGCGAGGGTGACGGCCAGACGCAGTTCACGCAGGGCTGGAACCCGGAGCTGGCGACCGAGCTCGTGACCACCTGGATCAACCGCGGCTACGTCGCCGGTCACCTCATCGACATCGACGAGCTCGTGGATGCGGTCGACGGCGTGCTCCGGACCGGGCCCAGCGTGTCCATGCCGTCGATCGTCGTCGCCCCCCGACCGGTCGCCACCTGACCGTCCTGCCTTCGAGCTGCTCCCATGAGATGCCATCATGAACGTTCAGCCCGCGCTCGTGCCTCGATCACCGTGGAGAGCCAGTGACCTGCCCGCGCCCGCCCTCGCGACCCTCGCGTTCCGTGTTCGCCTAGCACCGGCGGGCGGTGCTGAGCGCACGCAGAACGCGAAGAGCCGCCGGTCAGACCGAGCGGATGATCCGGGCCGGGTTGCCCACGGCGACCACTCCGGCGGGGAGGTCGCGGGTGACCACCGCGCCCGCGCCCACCACCGTGTCGGCGCTGATCATCACACCGGGGAGCACGATCGCGCCGCCGCCGAGCCACACGTTGTCGCCGATCACGATCGGCTGGGCGGCTTCCCACTTGGCCCGGCGCGCCTCGGGCTCCACCGGGTGCGTCGGGGTGAGCAGCTGCACGTTCGGACCGATCTGCACGTCCTCGCCGATCGTGATGGCGGCCACGTCGAGCGCCACCAGCCCGCAGTTGACGAACGTGCGGGCGCCGATCGTGATGTTCGATCCGTAGTCGACGTGGAGGGGTGGGCGGATCTCGCAGCCCTCGCCGTAGCTGGCCAACAGCTCGTCGAGGATCCTCCGCCGCTCCTCCTCCTCGTCGGCCAGCGTGCGGTTGAAGGCGTCCTGTAGTCGCCGAGACTCGAGGGCCGCCGCGGCGATCTCCGGGTCGTCGGCGATGTAGAGGTCGCCGGCTCGCATGCGCTCGGCCTGGCTGCGCCCGTCGTCGGGAATGGGTTGCTCGGTCATGCCGACAGTCTGCTCGTGCAGCTGACCACGATCTTGCCCACCGCCTCCCCGCGGTCGACCACCTCGACCGCATCGGCCAGAGACTCGAACGGGACCACGCTCGTGGCGCCCGACAGCCGACCTTCGGCGGCCAGCGCCAGCAGCGCCTCGTGGTCGCTCGCCTGGTCAGCCCGCGCGAGCCCGCCGGCGAACACGCCGACGACGGACGCGTTGCGCCACACGAGCTGCGAGATGTCGACGTCGACCCAGTGGCCGCTGGCGAAGCCGACGGCCAGCAGCCGCCCGCCGCTGGCCAGGCACTCCACGGTCGCCCCCGCTGCCGCACCCCCCACCGGGTCGAAGACCACGTCGACCCCGCGACCGCCGGTGGCCTCCGACACCGCCTCGACCACCGAGTGGGTCGTGCGATCGATCACGATGTCGGCGCCCATCCGCGCGCAGAGATCCCGCTTCGGCTCACCCGCGACCGGCTCGGGCGATGGCCGCCTCGGCGAAGCCGCCGTGGCCGTCAAAGAAGCTGGTGACGGCCATGACCCGCTCGCCGAGGGGGAGGTCGACGCCGTCCCCCACCGCCTCGACGATCCCGCACACCTCCTGCCCGGCGACGAAGGGCAGCGTCGGGTGGAAGGCGTAGGTGCCCCGGCACATCAGCGCGTCGGGCAGCCCCACCGCGGCGGCTCGCACGCGGAGCCGCACCTCCCCAGGCCCGGGCACCGGCTCGTCGACCTCGACGAGCCGCAGCGCCTCAGCGGGCGGCCCGTGGCTCTGCACCTGCCAGGCGCGCATGGCGCACCCTACCGACCGGGCAGCGTGGTGCCCCTCGGACCTGGTGCGTCCCTGCCGGTAGACATGCTCCATGACGCCGGCATCGACCAGGCTTGCCCGCCGGCGAACCGACTGATGGCCGGTCGACTGAGCGGGCCGGCGGCGCGGGTGGCCAAGCTCCTGGCCTTCGCGCTCGTGGTGCACGTGTTCGTGCTGCCACAGATCGGGGGCGCGCGGCGCGCGCTCGGGGTGCTGGGGTCGGTCAACGGGCTGCTGGTCGCGCTGGTGGTGGCGCTCGAGATGGCGTCGCTGCTGGCGTACGCACGACTCAACCAGCTGCTCATCCCGGCACGTTGGCGGCCGAGCCTTCCGGTGACCTTCGGGACGGTGCTGGCATCCACGGGGGTGAACCACGTGGTGCCGGGCGGGCCGGCCGCCACGGCGGCGGTGAACCACCGCCTCCTGAACGGCGCCGGGGTGCCGACGGAGAAGATCGGCTTCGCCCTCGGCATCCAGGCGCTCGGATCGGCGGTGGTGCTGAACCTGCTGCTGTGGGGGGCGCTCCTGGTGTCGATCCCGGCGAGCGGCTTCGAGCCCATCTATGCCACCGCGGCCGCGGTGGGGACCGTGGTCATGGCTGCCTTCTTCGGCGCGGTGATCGGACTGCTACGGGGACGAGATGTGGTGGCCGCCGCCGTGGCGCGCGCCGTCGGGCGGCTTCCGCACGTGGAGGAGGACAGCGTGCGGACCTGGATCGAGTCGGTGGCCCACCAGCTGGCGGTCCTCGTCGACGATCGCCGCCGTCTCTGGACCGTGGTGGGGCTGGCCGCCGCCAACTGGCTCCTCGATGCCTCGGCGCTCTGGGTGGCCATCGCGGCCTTCGGGCACCGGACCGACCCAGCGGGTCTGCTCGTGGCCTACGGCCTGGCCAACGTCATCGCCGCGGTGCCGGTGAGCCCCGGCGGCCTCGGCATCGTGGAGGCGGTGCTGATCCCAGCCCTCGTCGGCTTCGGCGCCCCCAGGGCGGTGGCAGCAATCGGTGTCGTCACCTACCGACTGGCGAACTTCTGGCTGCCCATCCCCGCCGGTGCGATCTCCTATGCGCTCGTGACCGGCACGCGGGGCAGCGGTGGCTTCACCCACGAGATCGTCACCCATCTGACCCACCCCGGCGAAGCGTCGCCCTGACCACGTGGTCGCGCGGCGATTGCGCTTCCACGACCTGAGCGAGCAAGACCTGAGGACCTGATCAGTGATGAACCGGGTGTCGACGGTCAGCGCGGCTGCTTGGCCGGGGCAAGGTCACCGACGCCGCGCCCCTCCGAGCAGGCGCTCCATGGCGCGTGGGAGCTCGTCGACCAGCTCCCACGCGTCCGGGAGCTGCTCCCGGCAGCCGAGGACGCCGAAGCAGACGTCACCGTCGTAGGAGACGACGGTGACGTTCAGCCCCATGCCGTCGGCCAGTGCCGAGCACGGCCATAGCCCCCGCACCCGGGCCCCACCCGAGTACAGGGGGAACTGCGGGCCCGGCACGTTGGAGATGGTGAGGTTCGCGAGCGGCTCGATCCGGTCGACCACGTGCATGGCCGCCGCCCCCCGGGCCGCGAGGGCGGCGAGGGCGGGCGTGGCGAACTCCGCGAAGTCCTGGAGCAGCTCGTCGGGCACGGCCGCCCGCTGTTCCTTGATGCGCTGCATGGTCCCGTGGATGGCCCGCACTCGCTCGCCAGGATCCTCCAGGTGCGTGTGGATCGGGCTCACCACCATCGTGACCTGGTTCCCCATGGCGCCTGTCTCGTCGACGGTCCGGACCGACACGGGCACCATGGCCACCAGCGGCTCCGCGGGCAGCTCGCCGCGTGCGAGGAGCCAGGGCCGCAGGGTCTCGGCGACGATGGCGAGCACGACGTCGTTGACGGTCGCCCCGTCGTGGGCCTTCCCGACGCGCTTGACGTCGTCGAGGGAGACTGAGCCGTAGGCGAATCGGCGGCTCGAGCTGATCATGCCGTTGAACACGGTTCGTGGGATCCGGGTGGAGGGGTCCTCGAGCGAAGGGGCCTCGAGACGGGAGGTCCGAGGCGGCTGCAGCAGGTTGGAGAACAGCGCGATGCCCGCCGTGCCGAGGTTGCCGAGCAGCGGCAGCAGCGGGAAGAACGGCACAGCCCGCGGGTTGGTGCGGGCAAAGCTCTCGAACACGTTGCGCTGGAAGCGCACCAGTCGCCGGGGCCGCTCCAGCATCCGTCGGAAGGCTCGACCCAGCAGCACCCCTGCGGCAGGCTCGGCCTCGCTCTCCCAGTCGTCCGGCACCCCGGCGCGTGGCTCGGGCACGGGGTCGAGCAGGGTGGCGAGGAGCTCGATGCCGCCGACGCCGTCCACCGACGCGTGATGGACCTTGGTCAGGATCGCCAGGTCGCCACCCGCGAGGCCCTCGATGAAGTAGGCCTCCCAGAGCGGGTGGTTGCGGTCGAGCGGCGTGGCCGCGAGGTGCGACACCAGCTCGGCCAGCTCGCGCTCACCACCAGGAGCCGGCACAGCGAGGTGGCGGATGTGGAAGCTCGGATCGAAGTCGGCATCGTTGATCCAGTAGGGGTTGTCGAGCTGGAGCGGCACCTCGACCAGTCGCCGGCGAGACAGGGGGATCTCGTGCATCCGCTGCTCGAGCACGGCTCGAAGCTCGGGAACGGTGACCCGAGATCCGTCGGGACGCTCGGTGTCCAGCACGATGAGGCTCGAGATGTGGAGGAACGTGGTGCGGGTCTCGGCCGACAAGAACGCGGTGTCGAGGCCGCTGAGCTGACGCATCTGGTCCCCCTATCCGATCGGGGCCATTGTGGCAGTTCGGGTTGGACCAGATGGCTCGGTCATCGGTCGGCGCCGTCCCTCGAGGTCGGCTCGAGCGGCGGAGCCGGCACCTGGATCGCCGGGCTCTCTGTGCCTCCGTCGACCTCGAAGACCTTGCCGGTGACCCACGCGGAGGCGTCGGACACCAGGTACAGCACGGCGCAGGCGATGTCCTCCGGCTGACCTGGTCGTTGCATGGGCGTGCCGTCGAGGAAACGCTGCCGGAGGGCGTCGTCGGTGAGCACCACCTCGAGTGACCGGGTGTCGACGCCGCCGACGTCGATGGCGTTCACCCGCACGCGGGGCGCCAGCTCGGGGGCGATGTTCCGGGTGAGTCGGTCAAGGGCGGCCTTGGCGGCGCCGTAGGCGACGAACATGGTCTGGGTCATGCTGGCCGACCGCGACGAGATGTTGACCACGGCGCCCTGCCCGACGGTGTCGACCATCTGGCGGGCGGCGAGCTTGGTGAGGGTGAGGGGCGCGGTGACGTTGAAGGCGAAGGTGCGGGCCATGAACCCCTCGCTGGTGTCGACCGCTGCACGCGGCATCGCGCCCCCGGCGTTGTTGACCAGGATGTCGAGCCTCCCGAGCTGCTCGACCGTGGCCGCGATGAGGTGCTCGCAGGCGGCCTCATCGGTCACGTCGGTGGGCAGCACCAGAGCCCGGCGACCGAGGGCCTCGATCTGGCTCGCCACCTCCTCGAGGTCGGTCTGCGTGCGGGCGGCCAGGGCCACATGGGCCCCGGCCTCGGCCAGCCCGAGGGCGATGCCCCGGCCGATGCCCAACCCGGCGCCGGTGACCACGGCGACCCGGTCGTCGATGCGAAAGCGATCGAGGATCATGCCCGGCGGCGCCTCGCGCCGCGGCGGCCGCACACAGTCGCCTGCACCACGCCGCCGGCTGTCGACTGGATCGCCTGAGAGGTCATGGCACAGCCTGTCACTAGCTCGCCGCCTAGCGCCTCAGCGAGCACCATGCCCGACGGCGTCGCCGCCGCGCAGGTCGACCGTGCCCGGCGGCAGAAGACGCTTCTCGAACGCGAAGCCGATGTCGACGGCATCGTGCAGCACCAAGTGGCCGTCTATCCGGCGAGCGACCGCCGCCAGGTCAAGGGCCGCCTGCTCGGTCCGCTCGGTCCGGCGCCGGTCAGGCCCAGGGCCCTCGGCGCGGATGAGCCACGGGAGATCGGTCATGGTGTCCTCCTCATCGCACCTGGCGTTGGCACCGTGCCGTGGCGGCCGGTTGCCGGATCGTCATCGGGCCAGGCCCCTCAGATCCTCTGGATGAGCTACAAGACGAGCGTACGCGCTGGGTGTGACAGCCGGCGGAGGCCGGCCGGCCGAGAGCTCGTAACCTCCGGCGGCGATGGAGGAGCTGGGGCCGGGCATCTACGAGACGCTCATCACCGAGGGGCTGCAGGCGCGCCTCGACGCCCTCGGCGACCGGCTCCTGGCCGACCCGCACGCCCTGCGCAGTGCCGAGGCGGCCGACCGGATCGCCTGGCACCTCAGCCGCCAGATCGAAGCCGCCCTCAACGATGTCGGCGACAGCGACCGCGTCGCCGTCGGCCTTCAGGTCGCCCACGCGCTGCTCCAACGCCTCGGCGAGCTCGTCACAACCGATCCGGAGGAGCTCCCCGTCGACCCCGCCACCGTGCTCCACGCCATCCTCCGCCGCCGCCCCGACGGCACCCCGCACGCGGTCGAGGAGCCGCTCATCCCGCTGCTCGACACCACCCTGCTCACCAACGCCCCCGGCGAGCCCGGCCTGTGGAGCCAGCTCCGCTCCGAGGTCGACTCGGCCGACGCCATCGACGTCGT
>DAIQBC010000040.1:0-2619 GCA_036781345.1 Acidimicrobiales bacterium
GGTTGGCCGAGCAGTAGAGAAGCAGCAGCTTCTTGCCGGCGGGGATGGTGACGTCGTGCACCGTGACTGGTCTCCTGGTGGTGCGGGCCAGGCCCTGCACTGGTGCGGCCAGGCGCAGCACCTCCTCCACCGTCGTGGCCAGCAGGCTCGGATCGGCGAGCAGGCGAGCCCGCTGCTCAGGGAAGCGCGTGAGGAGCTCTGCGCCGTTGCCGAGCAGCCCGGTGGTGGTGTCCTTCCCGCCGGTGACCATGAACGCGAACCCGAGCACCTGCATGATGGGGACGTCGGTGGCGCCGGTGGCCACGAGGGCGGAGATCCTGTCGTCGCCAGGATGGGCCCGCTTCTGTTCGATGAGATCGCTGAAGTAGACGAACAGCTCCCCTACCGTCGCCCCGGCCCGGAGCGGGTCGCCCTCCGCGTTGGCCGCCACGATGCCCTCGGTCCAGCCATCGAACCGGGGCCAGTCCGCCTCGGGCACCCCCAGGTAGTACGCCACCGCGAAGCTGGGCATGGGCTTGAACAGCTCGGCCACGACGTCGCCAGTCCCAGCGGCTCGCAGGTGCTCGACCCGCTCGACCACAAAGGCTCGTACGGCCGGCTCGATCTCCTGCACGTGGCGGGGGGTGAAGCCTCGGCCCACGAGCCGCCGAAACGCGGTGTGCTCCGGCGGATCCATCATCACCATCGGGGAGGCTTCCGCCAGCCCCGCCTTGGCCCGCTCGTCATAGGTGAAGGTGAGCCCCTTGGCCGAGGAGAAGGTGGCCGTGTCCCGGACGGTCGACCGATCGTGTGCGCTGGTCAACGCTCACGCCGGCGACACCAGACGCCGGATCGCGGTCGTACCGTCAGACCGTCTTGCAGAAGCGGGCGATGCTGGCCGCGGTCTCGTGGCTGATGTCCGGGCAGGCGAGGGAGAAGATCTCCGTGCCGTGGATCGTCCCCATCACCTGTCGGCACTGCGCCCCGGGGACACCGGCCCGGACGAGCAGTCGGTAGAACTCGATGCCTTCGTCTCGGAGCGGATCGCACTCGTTCACGCTGATCATCGTGGGCGGGAAGTCCTTCACGTCGCCTTCGGTGGCGAACGACGGCCACGCCAGCGGATCGCCGGCCTCGAACGACTCGATGCCGTACGCGATCGCGCCCCGGTTGTGGTGCAGGTCGAGGAGGAGTCCGTTGTTCTCGATCGACGACGGGAACCGGTCCTGCGGCCACTCGCCGGCTATGTAGGGGCAGAGCGCGTAGAGCCCCCGGATCAGCCCCAGGTCGCCTTCCTGGGCCAGCTTGAGCCCCGTTGCGAGCGTCAGGTTGCCCCCACCGCTCTCGCCCGAGACGACGACGTGCCGGGGATCGATGCCGAGACCGGCCGCGTTGTCGATGATGTGCCGCAGCCCCGACACGCAGTCGTTCAGACCGGCGGGGAACGGCTCCACTTCCGGTGCCGACGACGGGCTGAGGCAGTTGCGGAAGTCGACCATCGCGACGGCGACACCCTGGTTGGCGATGATGCGTCCCCACGAGCGATACATCCCGTTGAAGCACGACATCGTCTGCATCCCGCCGCCGTGGATGTAGTACACGCAGGGCAGCGCCTCGTCGGACCGAGGACGGATGAGCTGGATCTTCACCGCGTTCCCGTCGGGTTGCGACGTGAACTCGACCGTGCTGATGTCGAGGCCAGCCGACGGCGCGATCTCTTCGCTGTCGAGCATGTCCAGCATCCCGTTCAGCATCGCCTGCGCGGCGAGCGCCTCAGGCTGGTTCACCTCCTTCAACAGCACGTCGCGGTCGGTCACGCTCTCTGGCACGGGCATCGGCATGGCCCCCATGACGGCCTTGATCCGGGGGTCGATCCGCGGGTCGTCGACGATCTTGCTCATGCTGCGCTCCCATCGTGGTTCGCTCAGTCGCGCAACGTTAGACAATCGAGCGGACGGCCCCGTCGACCGAGAGTCAACCGGCGATGACCTCCGGCTGCGCGGTGTCGAGCAGCTCCTGGCGGTCCTCCTGCAGCACGAAGCCGGCTGCGATGGCTTCGTCGGCGCTCGCCTCGAAGCGGGCCAGGTAGTCGTCGGCCGACGGGTACAGCTCGGCCAGCCGATCGGCCGACAGCGGCTTGGTGGAGCCGAGGAGCAGGCAGATGATCGACGGATCCGGGTAGGTCTCGCTGGAGAGGGTGGCCACCGGCACGTCGACCGGCGGGGTGCGGATGCCGCCCACGACGATGCCGTCGGCGTCGCGCTGGTAGGTGGGGCTGGCGCCGTCGGTGATCGCGAAGCGGGGGGCCTCGGGCGGAGCCACACTGGTGCGCACCCATGTGTCGAGGTGGCGCAGGGCCGCCCGCAGCACGAAGCGCTGGGGGCCGTCGTTTATCGGACCGCCGCAGTCGATGAGGTCGGCGGACGGCCCGAGCAGGAACCGGTCGGCGTGGGCGGTGCCGGCTACCTCCCACAGCCGGAACCGGTCGCTGTCGGGCTGCTCGGCGGCGTGGTAGCCGAGGATGCCGATCACGTCGCTCTCGGTCTCCAGCACCAGCACCGGCGCCTCGCCGTCGGTGCGGATCCGGGCCGGGCCGGCGGCGATGGCCGACGCGATGTCGACCGCCCCGCCGCCGGTGCC
>DAIQBC010000040.1:2719-12553 GCA_036781345.1 Acidimicrobiales bacterium
GTCCAGTCGGGCGCGGCGTCGAGGCCGCCGCTCACGTTGAGCCACTCCACCACCACCGTGCCGTTGAAGTCGGCCGCCTGGCCGGGGCGGCGCACCACGATGCGGGTGGCGAAGTCCGCGGTGGCGTCGGGCTCCAGCACGAAGGTGCCGTCCTCGGGGAGCTCGCCCTCGGCCTTGTACGACGTGGCGGTGCCGGCGGCCCGAAACTCCTCCTCCACCCAGCCGGCCTCGGCCAGGTCGGGACCACCGGTGCTCACGAGGTCGATGCCCTTGCCACCGGCGAGCGGCGACAGGACGGCCGCTGGCCCCGGGGGCCGTTCGATCGCCGTGGTGGTGGTTGTCGCGCTGGTCACGCCGGCCGACTCCCCGCCGCTGCTCGAGCAGGCGGCCAGCGCCACCATCGCCAGGGCCATCACCACCGCCCGCACGGTCGTCGATCGTGCCATGCCCGACATCATGGCCGACCGGGCGGCCCCCGCTCCCGCCCGGCGACCCGGCGTCAGCGGCGACCCCGGCCTGGGCTGTGCGTGCCGACGCGCCGAGGCGTGACACCGACCGCTACCGTCGGCCCGTGCTCTCCCCCAACCTGCTCGCGGCGGTCCGGCCTGTCACCTCCTCGGAGGTGGAGGCGTTCGAGGCGGAGGGAGTGGTCCACCTCGTGGGGATCCTGCGGCCCGCGCTGCTGGCGGCGATGGCCCAGCCGCTCGAGCGGGTGCTGGCCAGCCGCGAGGTGGCCGACCTCGGCGCCATGGTGGGCGGCACCGGTCCCACCTTCGCGGCGGGCACCGACCACTTCCGCACGCACGCTGAGTTCGCCGACTTCGCCTGCCGCTCCGCGCTGCCGGCGGTGGCCGCCGCGCTGCTGCGCAGCGAGCGGGTGTGGCTGGTGGAGGACAGCGTGCTGGTGAAGGAGCCCGGCAGCCCGCACCGCACGCAGTTCCACACCGACCTCGGCTACTTCCACCTCAGCGGCACGCAGATCTGCACCACCTGGGCCTCCCTCGACCCGGCCGGCCCGGCCTCTGGCATGGTGTCGTACGTGCGGGGGTCGCACCGCTGGCCGGACGACTACCGGCCCAACTTCTTCGTCGACCCTGAGCCGCTGGAGGGCACGCTGGGCGAGGTGGTGCCCGACGTCCTCGCCGACCCCGCCCTCGTCGAGCGCCTGGTGACCTTCGAAGTGCAGCCGGGCGACGTCGTCGTGCACCACGCCCGCACGATCCACGGCGGCCCGCCCAACAACTCCGCGGTGCGGCGCCGAGCCATCTCGGTGCGCTACGCGGGCGACGACGTTCGCCACCTCCGCAAGCCCGGCGTGCCCGCCAGCTCCGTCCAGCTCGCGGCCCTCGACGGCACCCCCCTGGCCGACCCGGACTGGCCGCAGGTCCACGGCACCTGACGCGGTCGCACGCAGCCGCCCTTGTGACCCGCGCGAGGATGGCGGGGTGCTCTGGGTCCGCTCGGCGCTCTTCGCGCTCCTCCTGCCGGGGACCGCACTGGGCTGGGTGCCGCTGTGGCTGTCGAGCCTCGACCGTCACACCCCCGTTCGAGCGGTCCTACGCTGAGCCACTTCGATCGACGGAGGTCTGACCATGCGGTTCGGGATCGACGTGGCGCAGCAGCGCATGCCGTGGGACGAGGTGGTGGCGCGGGTGCGCTTCGCGGAGGACCTCGGCTTCGACGGGGCGTGGGGCTTCGACCACTTCCAGCCGATGTACGGCGAGGGTCCCGGTGAGGCCTTCGACGGGGTCACCACCCTCGCCGCCCTGAGCGGGGTCACGTCCCGCATCCGGCTGGGCCTTCTGGTCACGGGCGTCACCTACCGGCACCCGTCGGTGTTCGCCACGCAGATGGTCACCGTCGACCATGCCTCGCACGGACGGCTCGAGCTGTCGCTGGGTGCGGCCTGGCACGACAAGGAGCACCACGAGCTCGGCATCCCGTTCCCGTCGACCAGCGAGCGCTTCGACCTGCTCGAAGACGCGCTGGAGATCACCACCCGCCTCATGACCGGCGAGCAGGTGTCGTACGACGGCAAGGTGGTGTCGCTGCGCGATGCGCAGGTGCTCCCCTGCCCGGTGCAGTCGCCGCACCCGCCCATCTGGATCGGCGGCAACGGCCCCAAGCGAACGCTGCCGCTGGTGGCCCGCTACGCCGACGTCTGGCACGGCTTCGGCACGCCCAACAGCATGCAGGAGTCATCGGCGCGGATCGACGAGCTGGCCACCGCGGCAGGGCGCGATCCGGCGTCGATCATGCGAGCGGGGTCGCTGTCGCTCGACGACCTCGACACCGCGCGCCGCCACGCTGCGAAGTGGCGCGACGCGGGCTACGGCTACCTCGTGTGCGGCTGGCCCGGCGCCGGCCGTGCCCAGGTGGAAGCCTTCGCGCGCGACGTCATGCCCGAGCTCGTCTGAGCCGACCCGGTTCCTCCGGGTGGCCTGCTGGTGGCTTCGAGCCGGCGGCGGACCATCGCGAGGTCCCTGGTGTTGCCGCGCCCCACGGCCCTGGCTGGGCGAGGTCCCGGCCGAGGAACCGAGCCACGAACCTCACCCTTCGATCCGACGGCCACGGCACCCCGACAGCGTAGAAGCGCTGGTGGTCGATAGCGTCGGCCGTGCAGCTCACAGATGGAGGTCATCGCGATGGTGTTCGAGGAAGCGATCGTGCTGTCCCTGCCCTTCGACGAGGCGCTCGCCCACGTGAAGGAGGCCCTCGCCGCCGAGGGGTTCGGGGTGCTCACCGAGATCGACGTGCAGCTGATCCTCCGTGAGAAGCTGGGCAAGGAGATGGCCCGCTACGTGATCGTCGGCGCCTGCAACCCGACGCTGGCCAGCCAGGCCCTCGACGTCCTCCCCGAGATCGGTGTCCTCCTGCCCTGCAACGTCGTGGTGCGCGAGTCCGAGGGCGACGTGATGGTCGAGGCCATGGACCCGGGTGTGATGTCGACCCTCACCGGGAACGCCGCGATCGCACCGATCGCCGCCGACGCCCGCGCCCGGATCGGCCGGGCGCTCGAGCAGGTCGTCCGGGCGAGCTGATCGGCTCATCGGGGGCACCACGCAGTGCTGCCGCATGAAGCCAGCGTGTCCCACCCCATCGACCCGAAGGTGAGCCGACGGTGCTGGCCTAGCGTGCGGCAACCGGACCACGGGGGGTGACATGACCGACACGTTCGAGCCGGCGCTGGCGCCAGCTGCGCTCGAGGCGTGGGCGTTCGTGCGGCAGATGCTCGACGACATGACCACCATGGTCCGCGAGGACGCCGAGACCGAGCTGGAGCTGCTCGAGGAGGTGCGGGTGCTCGTGCGGATCGTGGCGCTGTGCTCGGAGCTGTCGCTCGATGTCGACGTCGAGTCGCCGTGGTTCTTCCCGATGTACAGCGAGGCCCGGCTCATCGGCGGGCCCAACCCCGACGGCGACTACCAGCTCGCCATGATCTCCGGCGCGCGCCGCTACCGGGTGCGGGGCGTGCGGGGCACCTCGACCTACCTCGGGTTCCAGGTGCTGGCCGGGGTGGGACTCACACCGAGGCGCATGGCGGCCTACGTGTCCGACACCGATCTGCGGCTGTCGCCCACCGGCGCCTTCGAGCTCGTGCTGGCCGCCGCCGAGGCCGCGGCCGCCGAGCTCGGCGACGCGCGGTGGGTGAAGGTGCCCGAGGACGCGTCAGCCATCGTCGTGCGCCAGTACATCGCCGACCGCGCCGATGAGGAGCTGAGCCGGCTCACCATCGAGCCGCTCGACCCGCCCGGCGTCCCGCCGCTGCCCGACGACGCCGGCCTGGCCCTCCAGCTCACGGCGATGGGCTGGACCATCGCCAAGCTGGCCACCCTCCACCGCACCATCAAGCCCGAGCTGCTCACCCAGCCCAACGAGCTGATCACCGCCGAAGCGGCCGACCTCGGCGCCGCCGACACGACCCCCGACAACCTCTACATGATCGGCACGTTCCGCCTCGACGACGACGAGGCGCTCGTCGTCGACTTCACCCCACCCGACACCCGCTACTGGAGCGTCAACGTCACCAACATCTGGCACGAGTGCATCGACCATCGCCGCCGACGCAGCTCGCTCACCAACGCCGCGGCGGCGCGCAACGACGACGGCACCGTGCGCGTGGTGATCTCGGCGGCCGACCCGGGCCACCCCAACTGGCTCGACACGGGACAGCGCCACCGCGGCTTCGTGGTCCTGCGCTGGCTCGACAACCCGTCGGCGCCGGCCGTGACAACGACGGTCGAACGGGTCCACCACGCCCGATGACCACCACCGTCGACCGGCTCGTCGCCGACGCCACCCAAGCCACGGGCTTCGACGACTTCGGGGAGCCCACCTGGCAGGAAGGGCTCGAGCGGTTGCTCGACAGCCTCGCCGGAGAGGCACGACTGAACGACCTCGGCGCCACCATCGTGGAGACCGAGCTCGGCGCCTACCTGCGCAACCGGCTCGGAATCGTCGCCCACCGCGCGGCCCACTCCGAGCTCGGCGAGCGCCCGATCACGCGGCCGCTCGTGATCGTGGGCCAGCCCCGCACCGGCACCACCATCCTCCACGACCTCCTCGCCCAGGACCCAGCCAACCGGGCGCCGCTGACCTGGGAGGTCGACCTGCCCTGCCCTCCGCCGCTCACCGCCACCTACGACACCGACCCCCGCATCGCCGAGAGCGAGGCCACAGCCGAGATGGCCGACCTCATCATCCCCGGCTTCCGGGCCTTCCACCCGCTCGGCGCCCGGCTGGCCCAGGAGTGCGTGCGGATGACCGGCGGCGAGTTCCGATCGCTGATCTTCAGCGTGCAGTACGAGGTGCCCACCTACAACCGGTGGCTCCTCCACGAGGCCGACCTGGCCCCCGCCTACCGCTGGCACCGCCTCTACCTCGAGCACCTCCAGTCCGGGCACATGGGCGAGCGGTGGCTGCTCAAGTCGCCGGGCCACCTCTGGCACCTGGGGGAGCTGCTGGCCGAGTACCCCGACGCCGTCGTCATCCAGACGCACCGCGACCCGCTCAAGGTCATCGCCTCCATCAGCGCTCTCGCCGCCCACCTCCGCCAGATGGCCAGCGACACGCCGTCGCTGACAGCCGCCGCGGCGCAGTACGAGGACGACATCTTCGAGGCGCTCAATCGCTCGCTGGAGGCTCGCCGCGCCGGCCTGCTCCCGACCGACCAGGTGGTCGACGTGCAGTTCACCGACTTCCTCGCCGACCCCCTCGCCTTCATCGGGGCGATCTACGACCGCCTGGGCCTGGAGCTCTCCACCGAGGCGGAGACGGGCATGCGCGCGTTCCTCGCCAGCAACCCCGGCGACGGCGGTGGTGGTGGGTCGCGCTACCGCTGGGCCGACACCGGCCTCGACGCCGCCGCCCTCCGGGAGCGAGCGCGGGAGTACCAGGAGCATTTCGGCGTGCCCAGCGAACCCGTCACCTGAGCGGATGGCACTGTCACACTGGCTGCCTACCCTCTTGCCGTGACCTTACGGGTGGTGTGGACGAGGTATGGGAACGACGCCGCCGTCGCACTCCGCGACGCCGTGGCGGAGGCGAAGGCCGGGGAGCCCCTGGCGCCGGTCACGGTGGTGGTGCCGTCCAACCACGTGGGCGTGGCGTCCCGGCGGCTGCTGGCCTCCGGCTCGCTCGGCCCGGTCGCCGGCACCGGCGTCGGTCTGGCCGCCGTCACCTTCCTCACCACCTACCGGCTGGCCGAGCTGCTCGGCGCCCCCGCGCTGGCCGGCACTGGGCGGCGACCGGTGTCCACCCCGGTCCTCGCTGCCGCCATGCGAGCCGAGCTGGCCGTCGACGCCGGCCTCTTCGAGCCCGTCCGGCAGCACCCCGCCACCGAGTCGGCCTTGGTGAGCACCTACCGCGAGCTGCGCGACGTATCGCCGGGTGCGCTCGATGCGCTCGCCGCCACCGGCCCCAGGGCCCGCGAGGTCGTGCGCCTCCACCGGGCGGCGCGCGCCCGGCTGGAGGCGGCGTGGTCCGACGAGGAAGACCTCCTCCTCGCCGCCGCGGCGACGCTCACCATCGTGACGGCCGAGCTCGGCGCGCTCGTCGTCCACCTGCCCCAGCGGCTCTCGCAGCACAGCGCCCGGCTGCTGGTCGCACTGGCCGAGCACGTGCCCTCCACCGTCATCGCAGCGCTCACGGGCCTGGGGGCCGCCGACGCAGATGTGCTGGCGTCACTGGGTCGCCTCGGCATCGACACCAGCGGTGCTACCGGGGTGGGCCAAGCCATGCCGATCGCTCCGGAGCGCACCACCATCGTCACCACCTCCGACGCCGACGAGGAGGTTCGGGCCGCGGTGCGGGCAGTGGTCGACGCGGTGCGGGCCGGCACCCGGCTCGATCGCATCGCGGTCCTCCACGCCAGCCCCGATCCCTATGCCCGCCTCGCCCACGAGCAGCTCCACGCCGCGGGCATCGCCACCAACGGCGCGGCCGTGGTTCCCCTCGCCGCCCGCATGGCTGGCCGCACGCTCCTCGAGCTGCTCGCCCTGCCCGAGCAGGGGTTCCGCCGCCAGGACGTGTTCGCCTGGCTGTCGTCCGGCCCGGTGCTCCACGACGGCCGCTGGGCCCCCACCACCGCCTGGGAGCGCCTGTCCCGCGAGGCGGCCGTGGTGGCCGGGCGCGACGAGTGGGACCTGCTCCTCGCCCGTCTGGCTGAGCACCAGCTCGCCCGGGCCGCCAAGGCCGATTCCGACGACGAGGAGCCCGAGTGGGTGGCCGAGCAAGCCCGCACGCTCGCCACCCGGGCGCGCGACCTGCGCCGCTTCGTGCTGCGGGTGATCGACGACCTCACCGCGGCGGCTGCGGCCCCCCGGCGCTGGAGCGAGCACGCCGCGTGGGCCCAGGGCTGGCTGGCCGAGCTCCTCGGCCCCGCCACCCGGCGCGACGGCTGGCCGCTTGACGAGCGCAAGGCCGGCGAACGGGTGGAGGTGGCCATCGATCGCCTCGGCGCCCTCGATGCCGTGGAGGGCCCGGTCACCCTCGACGTGTTCGCCCGCACCCTGACCGTGGAGCTCGAGGCCGACCTCGGGCGTGTCGGGCGCTTCGGCGACGGCGTGCTCGTGGGCTCGGTGGAGATGGGCATCGGGGTCGACCTCGACCTCGTGGTGATCCTCGGCCTGGCCGAAGGCTCCTTCCCGTCCACCGTCCGCGACGACTCGCTCCTCCCCGACCGCGAGCGGGCCGCGTGCGGCGACGAGCTGGGCCTCCGTGCCGACCAGGTGGAGCGCCAGCACCGCCACCTCCTCGCGGCGCTGGCCGGGGCGGGGCGTCAGGTGCTCTGCGTGCCCCGGGGCGACCTGCGCCGCAGCGTCGACCGCGTGCCCTCGCGCTGGATCCTCGACCTCGCGATGGCGCTCGCCGCCACCGACGACCAGTGGTGGGGGGCCGACCTCGCCGCCGCGCGAGCGCCGTGGGTGCACCACGTGGCGTCCTTCGACGCCGGGCTGCGCCAAGGGGGCGTGCCGGCCACCGCCCAAGAGCACCGCCTCCGATCGCTCCTCGCCACCGGCGGCTCGCTCACCGCCAGCGACGACCTCCGCACGGCGGCCGGCGCCGAGGTCATCGCCGCCCGCCGCAGCGCAGCCTTCACGCGCTTCGACGGCAACCTGGGCGGGCTCGCCATCCCCTCGCCGGTCGCCACCATCACGTCCGCCACCCGCCTCGAGCGCTGGGCCGCCTGCCCCCATGCCCACCTCGTGCAGGACCTCTTGGGGGCCGCGCCGGTGGAGAACCCCGAAGAGGAGCTGATGATCACCGCCCTGGAGAAGGGCAGCCTCATCCACAAGATCCTCGAGGACTTCATCACCGCTGTGCTCGTCGGCCCCGAGGCCGACCGTCCCACCCCCTTCGACCCGTGGTCGGATGCCCACCATCGCCGCATCGAGGAGCTCGGCATCCAGCTGTGCGACCAGTGGGAGGCCCAGGGCCTTACCGGCCGACCCATCTTCTGGGCCCGCGACCGACGCCGCATCCTCGCCGACCTGCGCACCTTCCTCCACCGCGACGATGTCCACCGGGCCGGCCACGGCACCACGCCGCTCGCGGCCGAGCTCGGCTTCGGGTTCCCGGGCGAAGGCGAGCCCGTCGGCATCGAGCTGCCCGACCGGCGCGTGTTGCACTTCCGGGGCCGGGCCGACCGGCTCGACGAAGGCGCCGACGGCTCGCTGCACGTCGTCGACTACAAGACCGGCAAGCTCTCCGACAGCTACAAGGCCATCGACGGCGACGGCGACCCGGTGGCGGCCGGCACCAAGCTGCAGCTACCCGTCTACGGCCTGGCGGCGCGGCAGGCCCACGGCCACGCCGGCACCCCGGTGCGGGCGGAGTACTGGTTCGTCACCCGCAAGGGCGAGTTCAAGCGCAAGGGCTACGCGGTCACCGACGACGTGCTCACCCGCACCCGCGCCACCCTCGGCGTCATCGTCAACGGCATCGAGGCGGGACAATTCCCCCCGCACCCCGAAGGCTTGTCGTCCACCGCGCCGTGGGTGAGCTGCCACGTGTGCGACCCCGACGGCCTCGGCACCGTCGAGCTCCGCCAGCAGTGGCAGCGCAAGCGCCACGACCCCGCCATGGCCTCCTACGCCCAGCTGGCCGAGCCCGAATGAGCACCCTCCTCCCCCCCGACCAGGCGGCCCGGGATCGCATCCAGACCGACCTCGATTCCACGTTGTTCGTGGAGGCCGGCGCCGGGTCCGGCAAGACGACCGCGCTGGTGAGCCGGGTGGTGGCACTGGTGGCGTCCGGCACCGTGGAGCTGGCCGCCATCGCCGCCATCACCTTCACCGAGAAGGCAGGCGCCGAGCTGCGGGATCGAGTGCGCCAGGTGCTCCAGGAGCGGGCCGCGGCCGCCGCCACGCCCCACGTGGAGGCGGAGCGCTGCCGGGTGGCGCTGCTCCAGCTCGACGGCGCCGCCATCGGCACCCTGCACTCCTTCGCGCAGCGAATCCTCAGCGAGCACCCCGTCGAGGCCCAGCTCCCGCCCCGGCTGGAGGTGCTCGACGAGGTCAGCTCAGGCATCGCCTTCGACCGCCGCTGGGCCCGCACGCTCGACGAGCTCCTCGCCGACCCCGCCCTCGAGCGCACCTTGCTCCTGCTCACGGCGGCCGGGGTCGACCCCACCAAGCTGCGGTCCCTCGCCCAGGCCTTCGACGCCTCGTGGGATCTCGTCGCAGACTGCGTGCCCGCCGCGGCCGCCGAGCCTCCCGCGGTGGTCGACGCCCTGCCCAAGGTCCACGCCGCCATCGCCGAGCTCCACGCTCTGGCCGAGCACTGCCTTGACTCCTCCGACTTCCTCATGAGCCAAATCGAAGGGATCCTCGAGTTCGACCGCCGGCTCGCGGCCACCGCCGACGACGACCACGACCTCATGGAGGTGCTCATCGAGCACCGGCCCAGCTTCGCCGCCCACAACGGCCGCAAGCAGTCGTGGGCCGACGACACCAAGCCGGCGGTGCAGGCGGCCATCAAGGCCGTGGAGGGCGTGGTGGAGGAGGTGCGCCTCGGCGTGCTCCAGGCCTGCGCCCGCCACCTCGGCACCGCCATGCGCCACCACACCCTCCGGTCGGCCCGGGAGCGCCGCGAAGCGGGGAAGCTCGAGTTCCACGACCTGCTCGTGCTGGCCCGGCAGGTGCTCCGCCACCCGGTGCAGGGGCCCGTCGTTCGCCGCTCGCTCCACCACCGCTACCAACGCCTCCTGCTCGACGAGTTCCAGGACACCGACCCCATCCAGATCGAGCTGGCCGTGCGCATCGCGGCCCTCGACCCCACCACCGCCAACGCGGAGCGCTGGGCCGACGTCGAGGTCGACGCGGGCCGGCTGTT
>DAIQBC010000040.1:12563-12718 GCA_036781345.1 Acidimicrobiales bacterium
CGTGGGCGACCCCAAGCAGTCCATCTACCGCTTCCGGCGAGCCGACATCAGCACCTTCCTCGAGGCCAAGGACCACTTCGGCGCCCCCGCCGGCGGCCCCGTGGAGCTCACCGCCAACTTCCGCACCGTCGAACCGATCATCCACTGGGTCAACA
>DAIQBC010000041.1:0-5074 GCA_036781345.1 Acidimicrobiales bacterium
CGGCGGCCACCGAGTTGGCCACCGCGCAGCCCGAGTCGTTCTGGGTGTGGATGCCAAGCTGCTGGTCGGGGCCGAAGTAGGCGTGCACCTCGCTGACGATGCGCTGCACCTCGTGGGGCAGCGAGCCGCCGTTGGTGTCGCACATCACGAGGCAGTCGGCGCCGTTGGTGGCCGCCGCCTCGAGCACGCGCAGGGCGTACTCCGGGTTGGCCTTGTAGCCGTCGAAGAAGTGCTCGGCGTCGAAGAACACCCGCAGGCCGGCGGCCTTCAGGAACTCAACGCTCTCGGCCACCATGGCCACGCCCTCCTCGAGGGTGGTGCCGAGGGCGTTGAGCACGTGGAAGTCCCAGCTCTTGCCCACGATGCACGCCGTGGAGGTGCCGGCCCCGATGAGTGCCTGCAGCGTGGGGTCGACATCGACCTTGCCCGCCGGCCGGCGCGTGGAGCCGAAGGCCACCAGCGTGGCGGTGCTGAGGCGCAGCTCGGTGACAGCCCGCTTGAAGAACTCCTCGTCCTTCGGGTTGGCCTGCGGGTAGCCGCCCTCGATCCAGGCCACGCCGAGCCAGTCGAGCTGCTCGGCCACCTTCAGCTTGTCGTCGACGGTGAGGGAGATGCCCTCGAACTGCGCCCCGTCGCGCAGCGTCGTGTCGAAGACCTCGATCGACGTAGGAAGCCCGGCGCCAATGGCCCCCGTCACTGGAACGCCCGAAGCACAGCGCGGCGGGAGCCAGCCGGAGTGCGCTCCCGCCGCAATGGCGGAGACAGCGGCGAAGCGACGCTCGGAGCCATCATGAGCACAGCTCGACCCAGTCCTTGTAGCGATCGACCTGGCCGCGCACGACCTTGGCGTACTCGTGGCCGATGGCGGTGGTCATCGGGCCGGGGCAGAGGATCTCGCGGTCGTCGACGGAGCAGACGGCCGACACCTCAGCCGCCGTGCCCACCACGAACATCTCGTCGGCCACGTACAGGTCGCTGCGCGTGAGCTCGCCGAGCACCATGTCGAAGCCCATGTCCTTGGCCATCTGCATCACGGTCTGCTGGGTGATGCCCTCGAGGGCCCCCGCCGACAGCGGCGGCGTGATGAGGCGGCCCCCGCGCGACACAAAGATGTTCTCCCCGGTGCACTCGGCCACCAGGCCCTGAGAGTTCAGCATGAGGGCCTCGTCGTAGCCGGCCTTCAGGGCCTCCACCTTGGCCAGGCTGGAGTTCACGTAGTTCCCGGTGGTCTTCGAGGCGGGCGGCATCGTGTTGTGGTCGTGGCGCATCCAGCTGCTGATCTTCATGCGCACGCCCTTGGTGAGGGCGTCGTCGCCGAGGTAGGCGCCCCACGGCCAGCAGGCGATCGACACGTCCACCGAGCAGGGCAGGGTGTTGAGCCCCATCTCCCCGTAGCCGTAGTAGGCGATGGGACGGATGTAGCAGCCCGGGAGGCCGGTGGACGCCACGGTGTCCTTGGTGGCCTGGACGAGCTCGTCCACCGTGTAGGGCATGTCCATGCCCATGATCTGGGCGGAGCGGAACAGCCGCTCGATGTGGTCGGTGAGCCGGAAGATGCCCGGCCCCTGAGGTGTCTCGTAGGCACGGATGCCCTCGAACACGCCGGTGCCGTAGTGGAGGGTGTGCGTGAGGATGTGGATGCGGGCGTCCTCCCACGGCACGAGCTCGCCGTTCATCCAGATCTTCTCGGTGGGGGTGATGGCAGTCATGTGAGGTCCTTACAGGCGGGCGGCGATCTCGTCGCCGATCTCGGAGGTGGAGCCGGTGAAGCGGGTGACCTCGGCGCAGGCCTTGCGGACCCGGACGGCGGCGTCGGCCTCACCGAGGTGGTCGAGCATGAGGGCGGCCGACAGGACCGCGGCCACGGGGTTGGCCTTGCCCTGACCGGCGATGTCGGGCGCCGAGCCGTGCACGGGCTCGAACATCGACGGGCCGGTGCGGGCCGGGTTCAGGTTGCCGCTGGAGGCGAACCCGATGCCCCCGGATACCGCCCCGCCGAGGTCGGTGAGGATGTCCCCGAAGAGGTTGTCGGTGACCACGACGTCGTACTGCTGCGGCGACTGCACGAAGTAGATGCAGGCGGCATCGACGTGGTTGTAGGCCGTGGCGACGTCGGGGTGGTCGGCGGCCACCTCGTGGAACGCGCGCTCCCAGAGGTCGCCGGCGAAGGTGAGCACGTTGGTCTTGTGCACCAGGGTGAGGTGCTTGCGGGGGCGGTCCTCCGCTAGCTCGAAGGCGTAGCGGATGCAGCGCTCCACGCCGTGGCGCGTGTTCACCGAGCCCTGGGTGGCCACCTCGTGAGGCGTCCCTTTGCGGAGCACGCCCCCCTCTCCCACGTAGGGACCCTCGGTGTTCTCCCGGATCACCACCATGTCGATGTCGTTGTCGGGGAAGACGAAGGGCCGCTGGTTGATGTAGAGGTCGAGCTCGAAGCGCATCTTGAGGAGCAGGCCGCGCTCGATCACGCCGGGCGGCACCCCGGGGGTGCCCACGGCGCCGAGAAGCAGGGCATCCAGCCCGCGCCACTCGTCGAGGACCGAGTCGGGGAGGATCGTGCCGTCGCGCAGGTAGCGGGCGCCGCCGAGGTCGTAGTCGGTGGTGTCGAGGGCCACGCCCGCGGCGCGCACGACCTTGAGCGCCTCGGCGATGACCTCGGGACCGATCCCGTCGCCTCCGATGACCCCGACCTGGTGACCCACGACATCCCCTGCCTCTAGAACGGAAAAACCGCCCACCAGGGTGGACGGTCGGACGTAGCGCACGCTGCGACAGCGTGCGCTACACGATGATGATTACGGCCTGGGCGGTCATCGACATCCGTGGAAGTGTCCCCCTCGGGCCGAGGCGGAGTCAAGCAGGTACGGTCCGCCGCATGCGCACTCCCCTGACCATCGGCGGGCACCTCGACCGGGCCGCCCTCGTCTACGGCGACCGCGTCGGCTTCATCGACGAGCCTGACGCCCCGGGCGGCGGCCTCGGACCGATCACCTACCGGCGGGCCCGCGAGCTGGCGCGGGCCCAAGCCGCCAACCTCGACGAGCGCGGCATCGCCCGGGGCGAGCGCGTGGCGGTGCTGTCGCAGAACAGCGCCCGGCTGCTCACGTCGTTCTTCGGGGTGAGCGGCTACGGCCGGGTGCTGGTGCCGATCAACTTCCGCCTCGCCCCCGCAGAGATCGAGTACATCGTCGGGCACTCGGGGGCCTCGATGCTGCTCGTCGACCCGGAGCTGGCGGACTCTGTCGCCCACATCGATGTGACGCACCGCGTGGTGCTCGGCATCGACACCGACGGCGAGATCTACCGAGAGGGCGTGGAGCCCGAGCCGTGGGCCGAGCAAGACGAGGACGCCACGGCCACCATCAACTACACGAGCGGCACCACCGCGCGCCCCAAGGGCGTGGAGATGACCCATCGCAACCTGTGGACGAACTCGGCCATCTTCGGCTGGCACACGGGCGTGAGCGACCGTGACACGTACCTCCACACGCTGCCCATGTTCCACTGCAACGGCTGGGGGATGCCGTACGCCCTCACCGCCATGGGCGTGCCGCAGGTGGTGCTGCGCAAGGTCGACGGTGCTGAGATCCTGCGCCGGGTCGACGAGCACGGGGTCACGCTCCTCTGCGGCGCGCCCGCCGTGGTGGCCATGGTGCTCGACGCCGCCGCCACCTGGGACGGCCCCGTCCCCGGGCACGGCCGCACCCGCATCGTGGTGGCCGGCGCTCCGCCGCCCACCCGCACGATCGAGCGCATCGAGGCCGAGCTCGGCTGGGAGATGATCCAGATCTACGGGCTCACCGAGACGGCCCCGCTCGTCACCGTCAACCGCAGCCGCCCCGAGTGGGACGACCTGGCGCCGGCCGAACGGGCCGCCAAGCTCTCGCGCGCCGGGGTGCCGGCGGTGGGCATCGAGGTGATGGTCGACGGCCAGGGCGAGGTGCTGGCCCGCGGCAACCACATCCTCAAGAGCTACTGGGACCAGCCCGAGGCCACCGCCGAGGCGCTCGCAGGCGGCTGGTTCCACACCGGCGACGGCGGCGATCTCGACGCCGGCGGGTACCTCACCATCAGTGACCGGAAGAAGGACGTCATCATCTCCGGCGGCGAGAACGTCAGCTCGATCGAGGTGGAGGACGCCCTGTTCTCGCATCCGGCCGTGGCCGAGGTGGCCGTGATCGGCGTGCCCGACGAGAAGTGGGGCGAGACGGTGAAGGCGCTCGTCGTGC
Organism: Acidimicrobiales bacterium; assembly: GCA_036781345.1. Lineage (GTDB taxonomy): Bacteria > Actinomycetota > Acidimicrobiia > Acidimicrobiales > VFJN01 > VFJN01. The sequence goes on from DAIQBC010000041.1 coordinate 4,227, forward strand.
TGGCGCCGGGGGCGTCGGCGACGGAGGACGAGCTGCGGGCGTGGTGCAAGGAGCGCCTGGCCGGCTACAAGTGCCCCACGTCGGTGGAGCTGCGCGACGAGCTGGCCCGCACGGCCACCGGCAAGCTGCAGAAGTTCAAGCTGCGCTCGCCCTACTGGGAGGGCCGGGATCGGCAGGTGAACTGAGCGCCGCTAGCCTTGTGGGGCTATGGCGCAGACGCACCACCTCTCGCAGAAGGCCTACGACCGCCTCAAGGCGGAGCACGACGAGCTCACCACGGTGGGCCGCGTCGACATCGCCCGCAAGATCGAGGCCGCCCGCGAGCTCGGCGACCTCAAGGAGAACGGCGACTACCACGCCGCCAAGGACCACCAGGGCCACATGGAGGCCCGCATCCGCCAGCTCGCCTCGATGATCGAGAACTGCGAGATCGTGGAGGGCACCGGCGGCGAGGTGGTCGAGCCGGGGGCCCACGTCGAGCTCCGCTACGAGGGCGACGACGACACCGACACCTACCTCTACGGCTCGGTGGAGGAGCGTGGCAGCGAGCACGACATCATCAGCCCCGGCTCGCCGCTGGGCCAGGCGCTGCTGGGCGCGGCCGTGGGCGACAAGGTGAGCTTCGCCTCGCCGGCGGGAGCCGCCCTCACCGTCGAGGTCGTGTCGATCTCCTGATCGACCTCAGGCCGGGGCGCGTCGCTCGCGCTCGTAGGGCTCGATGAGCACCCGGGACGCCCGGTCGAGCTCGGTCATCACCGAGGAGAAGTCCCGCCGTCCGTTGGCCCAGGTGACGAGCGCCGAGTACCAGACGTGGCTCAGCACGGCCAGGATGTCGGCCCGCACCTCGG
>DAIQBC010000041.1:5174-6765 GCA_036781345.1 Acidimicrobiales bacterium
AGCGCCGAGTACCAGACGTGGCTCAGCACGGCCAGGATGTCGGCCCGCACCTCGGGCTCGAGGCCGACGAGGATGCCGTCGCCCATCTCGGCGATCTGGCGCGACACCTCGGCGCCGCTCTCGCTCACGCCGGCGTCGGCCGACGACAGCGCTCGCACCAGCGCCTGGGCCAGCTTCGGCTGCCGCTCCATCGCGCGCGACGCCCGCTGCAGCACGTCGACCATCTGGTCGGCCGCGGTGGCGCCTTTGGGCGGTGACTGGGCCACTCGAGCGCGCAGCCGATCGGTCCACTCCGTCATGGCGGCGGCCAGCAGGTGGTCCTTGGAGGAGAAGTAGCGGTAGATCGTGGCCATGGCCACGTTGGCGGTCTCGGACACGCTGCGCATCTGCACCGCGTCGTAGCCGCCCTCCGCACCGAGCTCGAAGGCCGCGTCGATGAGCCGGCGCCGGCGGTCCTGCTGCTCGGACGAGAGCTGCCCGGCCGCGTCCCCAACGGGGTTCATCGTCGCGTCGCTCACAGCTGCCGAAACGGGATGCCCTTGTCCACCCGCGGCTCGGCCGGCAGGCCGAGGGTGCGCTCCCCCATGACGTTGCGTTGGATCTCGTCGCTGCCGCCGGCGATGCGGATCGACGGCGCGCTCAGGAACGACTCCTGCCAGCGACCGCCCTCCGGTGCATCGGGGCCAACGAGGGTGCCGGCCGCACCCTGCACCGCGAGGGCCAGCTCGCCGTTGTGCTTCAGGTTCCATGCCGCGAACAGCTTGCGCACGGACGACTCAGGGCCGGGAGGCAAACCCTGGCTGGCTCGGGTGCGGCTGCGGTAGCCGAGGTAGGTCATGATCTTCGCCCGCGTGTAGGCGGCGGCCAGGCCCTGTCGGAGCACGAGGTCACCGGCCACGCCGAGGTCGCGGGCGAGCTGGATGAGGTCGCTGGCCACGGGGCCGCTGCTGCCGGCACCCATCATCGTGCGCTCGTTGGCGAGGGTGGTCATGGCCACCCCCCACCCGCCGTTCACCTCACCGAGGATGCGTTCGTGCGGGATGCGCACGTCGGTGAAGAACACCTCGCTGAAGTGCGAGGCGCCCGTCATCTGCTTGAGCGGGCGCACCTCGATGCCCGGCGAGTGCATGTCGACCAGGAAGTAGGTGATGCCTCGGTGCTTGGGCAGGTCGAGGTCGGTGCGGGCCAGCAGGATCCCGAGGTCGCTGTAGTGGGCGCCGGAGGTCCACACCTTCTGGCCGTTCACCACCCAAACGTCGCCATCGCGCACCGCGCGGGTGGACAGCGCCGCCAGGTCGCTGCCGGCGCCGGGCTCGCTGAAGAGCTGGCACCACACCTCGTCGCCCCGCAGGGTGGAGGGCAGGAAGCGCTGGCGCTGCTCCTCGGTGCCGTGGGCGATGATCGTGGGACCGGCCATGGCCACCCCGATGGCGAAGGCGTTCACGGCCAGGCCGAGCCTGGCCGCCTCCTCCGTGAAGATGGCCTGCTCGCTCGGCGTGCCGCCCCGACCGCCGGAGTCCTGGGGCCAGGTGATGCCGGCCCAGCCGTGGTCGGCCAAGTGGGCCTGCCACGGCTTGGCCTTGGCCACCCA
>DAIQBC010000041.1:6865-12477 GCA_036781345.1 Acidimicrobiales bacterium
GCTCGTCGAGCTCGACCACCACCGCCTCCCGGCGGCGGTAGATCGCCGCGAAGTCCTTGCGGCCGCGGCCCCGGCGCCAGGTGCCGAGGGCGATCACCCGGGGGCAGCCGGTGCCCGGCGCTCGGAGGCCACGCAGCTCGGAGAACGGCCGTGGCGCCACCCGGACGTCACGCACCGCCGAGCGCGGCACCCGCACATCGCCACCGAAGGCACCGATCTTCTCCAGCGGGCGCAGGCGCACGATGAGCTCGTCCCGGTCAACGTCGATCTCGGCCATGCCCGCCATCTTGGTGGCGCGGGCCGGGAGCAGCCAACCGACCTCAGCGGGCGGCGAGAACCGCGGCGCGCTGCTCGGCCGACAACGGCTTCACGGCCTCGCGCAGCGTGACCCCCGACGCCCGCGCCGACCGCGGCAACAGCCACTCATAGACGAGATCCGGCCGCTTGCGTGCGGTGTCCCGCAGCACCCAACCGATGGCCTTGCGGATGAAGAACTCCTTATCGTCCAGCATCGAGTCCGCGTAGCGGGCGAAGCGCTCGAAGTCGCCGGCACCTCGGCGGAGCGGCACGAGCAGGGCCAGCAGCGCCGAGCGGCGGATCCAAAGGTCATCGTCCTCCGCCCAGTGATCGAGCACCGCAGCGAGCTCGGGCTCCCGCTCGACGAGCGCACCGGCCACCGACGCCGCCAAGCTGTCGACGAGCGCCCACGTGCGCGCTTCGCGCAGCAATCGCTCGATGAGCACGACGTCGTCGGCCTGCAGACAGGCGGCGTAGATGTCGAGCAGCTCGACGGCCGCCATGCGGCACTCGTGCACAGGCGCGGCCCAGAGTGCCGTCACCAGGCCCGAGACATCGTCGTGGTCGAGGTCGGGGAAGCGGACGCGGACCTCCTTCGCGACCGCGCGGATCTCCGGCACCGTCGTGCCGTAGTGCTCGAGGTCGCTCTTCAGGTAGGCCTTCTCCTTGACGGCCCGAGCGGCCGTGCCCCGGCGCCGGAGCTGGGCGTCGATCTCCCCGACCGTCGTGGCTACGTCCATCGGGCCACCTCAGGCGTGGTGGAGGGCCACCGGGAGGTGCTTGATGCCGCCGATGAAGTTGCTGCGCAGGCGGTCGGGCGGACCGAGCGCCTCGAGGCGGGGGTAGCGCCGGGCCATCTCCTCGAAGAGCATGCGGATCTCGAGGCGCGCGAGCTGGGCGCCGAGGCAGAAGTGGGGCCCGCCGCCGCCGAAGGCGATGTGTGGGTTGGGTTCGCGGGTGATGTCGAACCGGAACGGGTCCTCGAACACCGCTTCGTCGCGGTTGGCCGAGATGTACCAGAGGCTGATCTTGTCGCCAGCCGCGATGGGTTGGCCCCCTACCAACGTGTCCTTGGTGGCGTTGCGCCGGAAGTACATGACGGGCGTCGCCCAGCGCAGCACCTCCTCGACCGCGCCGGCGATGTGCCGCGCAGGGTCGCTCACCAGCAGGTCCCATTGGTCGGGGTTCTCCAGGAAGGCGTTCATGCCGTGGGCGATGGCGTTGCGGGTGGTCTCGTTGCCGGCCACCGACAGCAGCAGGAAGAACAGGTTGAAGTCCATGTCTGAGAGCGACTCGCCGTCGACCTCGGCACTGAGCAGGGCGGTGATGATGTCGTCGGCCGGCTCGGCACGGCGCTTCTCGGCGAGCTGCTGGGCGTAGAGGAACATCTCCACCTGGGCGTTGAACGTGTCCTCGGCCGACACGAGGTACTCAGGGTCCTCGGAGCCGATCATCTTGTTGCTCCACTCGAAGATCTTGTGGCGCTCCTCCAGCGGCACCCCGATGAGCTCGGCGATCACCTCGAGCGGGAGCTCCGCGGCGATGCTCACCACGAAGTCCAGCTCCCCACCCCGGGCCACCGCCCTGTCGAGCACCTCGACGGTGAGCTCGTGCACGTGGGGTTCCAGCCGGCCGATCATGCGCGGGGTGAAGCCGCGGTTCACCAGCTTCCGGTAGCGGGTGTGGTCGGGCGGATCCATCATCAGCATCAGCCGACCCCCGGCCTCGCGGGCAGCCGCCTCCTCCGCGGTGCCGCCGCCCAGCGCGCCCTCCTCCAGGCCCACCACGCCCCCGCGCTCCTGGGCCGAGGAGAAGGTGGCGGCGTCACGGTTGCAGGCGATGACGTCGGCGTGCCGGGTGATCACCCAGAAGCCCGGCCCGTCGGGCTCGGGGTGCTTGAAGACCGGCGCGTTGGCCCGCAGGTGCGTGAACCACTCGTGGGGGATCCCCCCGCGGAAGCGATCCCGGTCGAGCAGGTCGATGTCGGTGAGGTCCATGCGTCTCCTAGCGGCCCGTGAACCGAGGTGTGCGCTTCTCCATGAAGGCCGTGGGGCCTTCCTTGGCGTCGTCGCTCATGAACACGGGCATGCCGATCTCCGAGTCGATCCGCATGGCCTCGCTCTCCGGCAGGGCCTCGGTGGCGCGCAGGGCCCGGAGCACGGCCTGCACGGCCACGGGGCCGTTGGCCGCGACGACGGCGGCCACCTCGCGCGCCCGCGCCAGCGCGGTGCCGTCGGGCACCACCTCGCTGATCAGGCCGATCTCCTTGGCCTCCGGGGCGCGCACGTGGCGGCCGGTGAGGAGGATGTCGGCGGCGATGGCGTAGGGGATCTGGCGGCGCAGGCGCACGACCGAGCCACCCAGCGGATAGAGGCCCCAGCGCACCTCCGACACCCCGAAGCGGGCGCTCTCCCCCGCGATGCGGATGTCGGTGCCCTGCAGGATCTCGGTGCCGCCGGCCACGGCGGGGCCCTCCACCGCCGCGATGAGCGGCTTGTCGAGCAGGAACCCCTTGAGCAGCGGCTTGAGCACCCCGCGCTGCAGGTCGGTGGCCACCTCGTGACCGCTCTCGAAGGCGTCGCCCGGGTGGAGCTCGGTCATGGCCTGGAGGTCGGCCCCGGCGCAGAAGCAGCCTCCCGCGCCGGTGAGGATGGCCACCCGGATGTCGGGGTTGGCGTTCACCTCGTCCCAGGCCGCCGCCATCCCGTCCATCATCGAGGGCGACAGCGCGTTCTTCCGCTCCGGGCGGTTCATGGTGAGCACCAGGACGTGGCCGTCGCGCTCCACGAGCAGGTGCTGGTCGGCGGGCGTCTCGGTCACGCGCTCTCCCTCGTGGCGGCGAAGCTGGCGCCGATCTTGAGCAGCTGGTCAGTGGCGCCGCCGAGGGCCATCTCGATGGTCTTGGCGGCGATGAAGTAGCGGTGCAGCGGGTAGTCGTTGTCGATCCCGGTGCCACCGTGCACGTGCACCACGGCATGGCCCACGCGGTGGCCGGCCTCTGCGGCCCAGTACTTGGCCACCTCCACCTCGGTGGCCGCGGGCCGGCCCTCCTCGAGCCTCCACACCGCCTGCCACAGCGTGAGCCGCAGCCCCTCGACGTCGATGTAGCAGTCGGCCAGGCGATGCCCGACGGCCTGGAACGTGGCGATCGGGACGTCGAACTGGATGCGCTCCTTGCTGTAGGCGGCGGTCATCTCCAGCGCCCGGGCCAGCACGCCGAGCTGCTGCGCGCAGAGCGCGACCGTGGCCCGCTGCAGGGTCCACTGCAGCGCCTCGGCCCCCGAGCCGAGCCCGCCGAGCAGGGCATCGGGACCGACGTGTACGCCGTCGAGCACGAGGTGGCCCTCGACGTCGCGGCTGGTCACCACCTGCCGCTCCACGGTGAGGCCGGGCGCGTCGCGCTCCACCAGGAACAGGGCGGCGCCACCGTCGCCGGTGGTGGCTGGCACGACCACCACGTCGGCCTGCACGCCGGCGGGCACCCGGGTCTTCACGCCATCGAGGCGCCACCCGTCACTTCCGGCGACGGCGGTGGTGACGGGGCGGGAGGGATCTCGGTTGCCCGGCTCCGAGAGGGCGGCGGTGAGGATGGCGCGCCCGTCGACCGCGGCCGGCAGCCACTGCGCCTGCTGGGCGGCGGTGCCGAAGCGGGCGATGGGCGCGCCCCCGAACACGGTGGTGGCGGCCACCGGCACCGGGGCGACGGCCCGGCCGACCTGCTCGAGCACGACGCACTGCTCGACGAGGCCGAGCCCGCCGCCGCCGTGCTCCACCGGCAGGCCGAGGCCGAGCAGCCCCGCCTCCGCCAGGGCCGTCCAGGTGGCGGCGTCGAACCGCACGTCGGCCTGCTCGGCCGCTCGCAGCACGGGCTCGGTGACCTTGTCCTCGAGGATGCGGCGGGCCAGCGCAGCCGCCTCCTGCTGCTCCTCGGTGAAGCCGAAGTCCATCCGTGCTCCCTAGCGTCGCGGCGCTCGGGGCATCCCGAGGCCGACCATGGCGATGATGTCGCGCTGCACCTCGTTGGTGCCGCCGCCGAAGGTGAGGATCAGCGCCGAGCGGTGCATGCGCTCGACCCGGCTGCGCAGCAGCGAGCCTGGCGAGCCCGCCTGCACCACGGCCTCCTCGCCGAGCACCTCCATGAGCAGGCGGTAGGCCTCCGTGTAGAGCTCGGTGCCGAAGACCTTGGTGGCCGACGCGTCCTGGGGCCCCACGCCCTTCCTCACGCCCCAGGCGATCTTCCAGTTGATGAGCTTGAGGAACTCGACCTTGGCGTGGACGCGAGCCAGGTGCACCTGCACCCACTCCTGATCGATCACGCGGCGACCGTCGGGCAGGTGGGTGTCGTGGGCCCAGCGCCGCACGTCAGCCAACAGGTTCTGCACGCCCGCCGCCGAGCACAGCGCCACCCGCTCGTGGTTGAGCTGGTTGGTGATGAGCTTCCACCCCTGGTTCTCGCCGCCCACGAGGTTGGTTGCGGGCACCCTCACGTCCTCGTAGAACGTGGCGCTGGTGGAGGCGCCGGCCATGGTGTGCACCGGCGTCCAGGAGAAGCCGGCTGCGTCGGTGGGCACCAGGAACATCGACAGGCCCTTGTGCTTGGCCACGTCGGGGTCGGTGCGGGTGGCCAGCCACACGTAGTCGGCGTACTGGATGAGGCTGGTCCACATCTTCTGGCCGTTGATCACGTACTCGTCCCCGTCGCGCACGGCTCGGGTGGTGAGCGAGGCGAGATCGGTGCCCGCGCCGGGCTCGGAGTAGCCGATGGAGAAGTGCATCTCGCCGGCGAGGATCTTGGGCAGGAAGGCCTGACGCTGCTGGTCGGTGCCGAACTCCATCAGCGTGGGCCCGACGGTGTTGATGGTGAGGAACGGGACGGGTGCGTTCACGAGGCTCGCCTCGTCCATGAAGATCAGCTGCTCGATCATCGAGCGACCCTGGCCGCCCCATTCCGTCGGCCAACCGATCCCGAGCCAGCCGTCGGCGCCCATCTGGCGCACGAGGCGCTTGTAGAGCTCGCCGCCGCCGTACTCGCCGCTGCCGGAGGCCATCTCCTCTTGCACCTCGGCCGTCATCAGCGTGGAGAAGTAGTCGCGGAGCTCGAGGCGCAGCGCCTCCTGCTCGTCGGTGAACGCGATCTGCACCAGGCCTCACTCGAGGGTCGTCAGCAAATGAGAACCTGTTCTACCATCGGCCGACGGGGCGCCGGCTCGGCAGCCCCGAGGGAGGACCCGATGACCGCACTCCAGGCCGATGACCACTACACGATCATCTCGGCCGACTGCCACGCCGGCGGCTCGCACGCCGCCTACCGCGAG
>DAIQBC010000042.1:0-12449 GCA_036781345.1 Acidimicrobiales bacterium
CCCGATCGAGCGGGTGCTGGCCCTCGGCGATCCCGCGTCGGCCGTCGTGGCTGCCGCCGAGGGCGCGGCCCTCGTGGTCGTCGGCTCCCGTGGGCTCGGCGGCTTCACCGGGCTCCTCCTCGGATCCGTCAGCCACCACATCGCGCATCACGCGCCCTCCCCCGTGGTCGTCGTCCCGCCGCAGGCATGAGCGAGGTGGTCCACCCGGCGGCGTCGGCCCCGGCTGCGGTGGCGGAGACGCACTCCGCCACGGTGTTCTTCGTCGGCGACCGGGCCTACAAGCTCAAGAAGCCGGTGGATCTGGGCTTCCTCGACTTCAGCACCGAAGAGGCCCGGCGAGTGGTCTGCCACCGCGAGGTGGAGCTGAACCGCCGCTTGGCCCCCGACGTCTACCTCGGCGTCGCCGACGTGCTCGGCGTCGACGGCGCCGTCTGCGACCACCTCGTCGTGATGCGGCGCATGCCGTCGGAGCGCCGGCTGTCGTCCCTCATCGCGGGTGGGGCGCCCGTCGAGGACCACCTCTGGCACCTCGCGCACCTCCTCGCCGCGTTCCACGCTCGATCCGAGCGCAGCCCGCAGGCAGACACGGCCGCGGGGGTCCCCGCCACCCGGGCGCGCTGGCAGGCGAACACGGACGAGATGCTCCAGATGCCCGTGCTCGGCCCGGACGGCCCCGCCATCGTCGCGATCCAGAGCCTTGCCGACCGTTACCTCGACGGGCGGGCAGCCCTGTTCGACGAGCGCGTGGCCCAGGGTCGCGCCGTCGACGGCCACGGCGACCTCCTGGCTGACGACATCTTCTGCCTCGATGACGGCCCGCGGGTGCTCGATTGCATCGAGTTCGACGACCGCCTCCGGCTGGGTGACGGTCTGGCCGACGTCGCCTTCCTCGCGATGGACCTGGAGCGGCTCGGTCGTCCGGACCTGAGCCAGCGCTTCCTGGCTGCCTATGTGGAGCACAGCGGGGACATGTGGCCGGCCTCGCTCGCTCACCACCACGTCGCCTACCGCGCACAGGTGCGGGCGAAGGTCTCAGCGATCCGTGCCGCCCAGGGGGACCAGGGCGCGGGCGACGAGGCCCGCGCCCTGCTGGATCTCGCCGCCTCGCACCTCGAGGAGGCACGCGTCCGCCTCATCCTCGTGGGCGGCCTGCCCGGAACCGGCAAGTCGACCTTGGCCGCCGGGCTGGGGCAGGAGCTGACGGCCACGGTGCTGCGCTCCGACGAGATCCGCAAGGAGCAGGCCGGCCTGGCGGTCGATGCACCGGCTCCGGCGCCCTTCGGGTCAGGCCTGTACTCGGAGGCGTCGTCCGCGGCCACCTACGAGACGGTGCTCGAGCGCGCGGGCGTGGCGCTGAGCCGAGGCGAGACTGTGATCATCGATGCGTCGTGGACCTCCGCCGAGTGGCGGACCCGCGCCCGCGCCCTCGCGGCGGCCGCCCGCGCTGACCTCGTCGAGCTGCGGTGCGACGCCCCCGCCGAGGCGGCCGCGCAACGCATGGCCAAGCGGCTGCACCGGGGTGGCGACCCGTCGGACGCCACCCCGGAGATCGCGACCGCCATGGCGGCCATCGCCGCGCCGTGGCCCGAGTCCACCACCGTCTCCACCACCGGCGAGAAGGCACAGGCGCTCGCCGTGGCCCTGGACGAGGTCCGCGAGCGGTCGCGCCCCGGATCGACCCCCTGAGCTCGCGTTCCGGGACCGCGGAAGGACCTTCGCCCCCTCAGGCCGGGTCTAGTGTCCCTGCCCGGGACACCCCTGCGTGCGGCAAGGTCACGGCGTCCCCTCATCCATCCTGGAGGTCCCCTCGTGCCCACCGATCCGCCCGAACTCTCGTCGACTGACACCGGCGCCCCCCGGGGCGACACGTCGACGCTGCCCCTGGTGTTCGGGACGCTGGCGGTGCTGTGCCTGGCCGTCGTGCTCACGATCGCCGCGCTGGTCGCCGCCGACGACGGATCGGGGACCAACAGCACCGGCTCGGGAACCGCCGCCGCGGTCGAGGTGTCCCTGAAGGAGTTCAAGATCACACCCGCCGAGGTGATGGTGGACGTTGGCGGATCCCTCAAGGTCACCAACGCGGGCACCGTCGCCCACAACCTGGCCGTCAAGGGCACCGATCTCAAGACCCCCGACCTGGCCGCCGGGGACAGCGCTGACCTCGACGTGTCCTCCCTCGATCCCGGGACCTACGAGATCATGTGCCTGATCCCGGGTCACGCCAGCTCCGGCATGGTGGCCAGCCTCATGGTGATGGAGGGTGGCGTCGCGGGTCCCGGTGCCGGCGGCGGCGGCGAGCCCACCGCCATGGACTACGAGAAGATGACCGCCGACATGCTGGCCACCTTCGCCGCCTTCCCGGCCGAGACCGAAGGAACCGGCAACCAGAGCCTCGAGCCCACGGAGGTCCTGACGGACGGCACCAAGGTCTTCGACCTGACCATGGAGGTCGCCGACTGGGAGGTGTCACCGGGCAAGGTGGTGAAGGCCTCCACGTTCAACGGGATGGTCCCCGGTCCGATGCTCAAGCTCGAGGTCGGCGACAAGGTGCAGATCCGCGTGCAGAACGACCTGCCCATCGCCACCGACGTCCACCTGCACGGCCTCAACGTCGACAACGCCAACGACGGCGTGGGTCCCCTGACCCAGGACCTCATCGAGCCTGGTGCGTCGTTCACCTACTCCTTCACCACAGATGAGCCGGCCGTTGCGATGTACCACCCTCATGCGCACGGCTACCAGCTGCTCCCCGACGGCATGTTCGGCGTGCTGCTGGTAGGCGACGTGCGCCTCCCCCGCGGCCAGACAGTGGGGATCGACGCCATCCCGGCTGACCTCGTGGTGAGCCAGGAGATCCCGATGGTGCTGAACGACTCGGGCGTTATCGGCTTCTCGCTCAACGGCAAGAGCTTCCCGGCCACCCAGCCCTACACGGCCAAGGTCGGTGACTGGTTCCTGGTGCACTACTACAACGAGGGAACCCAGATCCATCCGATGCACCTGCACCAGTTCGACCAGATCGTGGTGGCCAAGGACGGGTTCCCGCTCGACGCGCCGTACATGGCCGACACGGTCAACGTCGCTCCCGGCGAGCGCTACAGCGTGCTCGTGCACATCGATCGAGCGGGCGCCTGGGTGTGGCACTGCCACATCCTCCCCCACGTCGAATCCGAGGCCGGGATGTTCGGCATGGTCACCGCGATCATCGCCGAGTGACGAGGAGCAGCCCACGTGACCCGCCCCCACGACGACGCAGAGCTGGTGGAGCTCCAGGTCGAGGAGTGCTGGGACCTCGTCCGGTCGCGCTCCGTCGGGCGCTTCGCCGTCAATCGGACTGGCGCCAGCCCCTTGGTGGTACCGGTGAACTACCTCGTCGACCATGATCTGACCATCGTCTTCCGGTCCGCCGCGGGCACGAAGGTGGACGTTGCCACCCAGGGGCTGGTGGCGATCCAGGTCGACGAGTTCGATCCGATCCACCACGTCGGCTGGAGCGTCGTCGTCGAGGGGCTCGCGCGCCGCCTGCACGAGGACCAGGACGACGTGGTCGTCGAGACCTGGGCACCGGGCGCCAAGCCCTTCGTGATCCGGGTGACGCCGACGCGGGTGAGCGGGCGCCGCATCCGCCTCGAGCAGCCCGAAACGGACGGCCGGGGCTACCGCTGAGGGGAGGCCGGGACCGCCTCGGCGGCCCTGGCGTTCGCCGCGACCCGGGCCTTTGCTGCCGCAGTCGATGCCGCCCGCAGCTTCCGCTTGGGCAGCAGCAGGCGGAAGACAAGGAAGAACACCGTCGCCGACATCGCGGCGACCGCGGACCCGACGAACACCGGATTCCGTGCGTCGGTTCCGGCCGTGTACGCGTGGACGGTGGACAGCACCCCCACGAGGTAGCTCGTGAGATGGATCGCACGCCAGAGGCGGCGCGGCAAGCGCCGCATCACCAGGCTCGTCACCTCGACGGCGACGAGGAGCCACATGGCCACCACGCCCCAGGCGACCGGGCCAGGCTTCCATGCCGAGGCGTACGGGATGAGCAGGTCGGCGAGATCGAACGTGGCGTAGCTGTCTGCCACGAGCGCGCTGAGGTGCACGACGACCAGAGCAACCGTGAGCCCGCCGACGAAGCGGTGCAGATCGAGCAACCAGACAGGACGAGGGCGATCGCCCAGTGCGCGGGTGGCGAGGGCCAAGCCGAGCAGGATCGCACCCACGGACAGACCCCACGCGACGAACCCTGAGGCACGGGCGAGGTACCACCAGATCTGGGGGTGGAGCTCAGCCAGCATGGGCCGGCTCCTCCGCCGAGCCGTCGCCCAGCAGCGTCGGATTCCCGAGAGCTACCATCACGCCGTCACCAGAGGTGACGATAGCGGCCGCGCCGCCGCCGTCGGTGAGCGCCTGGCTGAACCCGTCCGGCGCCGCGAAGGCCACCTTGCTGAGCACCTCAGCCTGAGCCGCCGAGCGCGCGACGACGGTGACCTCGAGGATGCCGCTCGCGCAGGGCATCCCTGTGCGGGGATCGAGCAGGTGATGGCGGGGTTCCCCGCCAGGGCCGAGCCACGCGCGGCGCAGGGTGGTCGAGGTAGCCACCCCTCCGGCGGTCAGCACGAGGACACGGGATGGCTGCGTGGTCGCGGCGTGCACCACGTCGATCGCCCAGCCGGACGGGTGTGGCGCGCTTCCGCCCACCGACAGGTCACCCCCGAGGTTGGCGCAGGCACCGCCGGCACCTCGATCGAGCAGGCCCACGACGAGCCGGTCTGCTGTCCACCCCTTGGCGATCCCGCCGAGGTCGAGGGCCGTGTGGCGCGGGATCCGCACCGTTCGCCGGTTCGCATCGACCTCGAGCTCGACGGGCCGGCGAGCGGGTCGCCGATCCAGGGGGCAGTAGGGCGCTCCGGCACCAGTCACGTCGATGGCGTCGAAGGTCCGGTCGTAGCCGAGGCGCGTCAGCTCGCCACCGAGCAGGGGATCGAAGGCACCTGCCGTTGTGATCGAGGCGAGCCGCGCCGCGTCGAGGAGGTCGATCGTCTCGGACGACACCGACACCCAGGACCCCGCCCGGTCGTTGATCCGCGACACCTCAGAGTCGTCGCGGAACCGACTCCAGAGGGACTCCAGACGATCCACTTCGTGGCGAGCCCAGTGGAGGTCGTCATCGACGCCCTCCAGCACCAGGATGTGGACGGCGGTCCCCATGCCCCGGAACTCGCAGCTCGCGAGGTCGAGGACCTGAACGTCCCCGCTCACCTACGAGCCTTTTGTGACCGTCACGGGAGCCGGCGTCGGAGCCGGCTTCGGCGCCGCGGCGGGCGCCGCCGGGGCCTGACCACCGCCACCTGAGGAGACAGCCGCAGGGGCCGATCGCCTCGAGGTGGTCTGGCGGGTCCCGGGGGGGGCGTCGACGATCACATGGCGGCGTACCACCACGATCGTCGGTGGTGGGCTGGCCACGGTGGTGGGGGTCGGCGCCGCGGTGGTGGGGGGCAGCGGGGGAGCCGGGGCCGGGTCAGCCTCGACTCCCCCGGCCATCACGGCCACCAGGTCCAGCGTGCCAGCGACGGCGAAGCCGCCGACGAACAACCGGGCCGCAGCCGCCGCGTGCCGCCTGCGGCGCGCCGATCTCCCGTTGGGGCTCGACCGGGGAGTCGGGACCTGATGGAGAGGCTCAGTCATCGAACCCGCGATCATCCTCGGACTCGTGATCCTCGGACTCGTGACTCTCGGACTCGTGATCCTCGGACTCGTGATCCTCGGACTCGACGCTCTGATCGTTGGAGTCGTCCGGCTCGACGGCTCTGACCGCGCCGGAGCTGGCTCCGCTGGGGGCGGGCTGTCCGCTCGTCGGGGCTGGCGCCGCGGGCGTGACGGCAGGGGCCGGCACGTGGTCGTAGACGTCCTCGTACACCACGACAGGGGCTTGCGTGGTGGTCGTGTCGAGCATCACCTCGCCGCTCTCCGCGACGGGCGTCGGGGCGAAGGCAGGCTTCTCGTGGGCGCTGAGGAGCCCCACGTTCAGGGCGGCCGCGGCGGCGCTGGCGGTCAGGGCACCAGCGGCGACACCAGCCAGCCCGAGGGCCTTCGGCCGGGACAGGTCACGCAAGGGGTTCTTCATGGGAGAGGGCCTTTCGGTGTCTTGGAGGGTGCGGACAACGTACGGGCACCCTCCCCAGGGATCGGTCAGCGGTGGCCAAGGTCCGAGCCAGCCTTTGGTAAAGGTTTGGCCAGGAGGCGCACGGGCCACCCCGTTCGCGGGACAATGGCACCATGCGGGTGCTGGTGGTCGAGGACGACGAGTCGATCGCCGAGTCCCTGGTGGCAGGGCTCGAGCGCGAACGGTTCGATGTCACATGGGTCACCACCGGGGCGGCTGCCCTGGAGGTGGCCATCGAGGACGTCGACGTCGTGCTCCTCGACCTCGGGCTCCCCGATGTCGACGGTCTCGACGTCTGCCGCACCCTCCGGCAACGCGGCGACGTACCGATCATCGTGCTCACGGCCCGAGACACCGAGACCGACCGTGTCGTCGGTCTCGAGCTGGGGGCTGACGACTACCTCGGGAAGCCCTTCGGGTTCCGGGAGCTGCTCGCCCGCATCCGCGCCGTGCTCCGGCGGCGAGCCCCGCACGAGCCCGCATCCACGACCGAGATCCTCGCTTGCGATGGGCTCTCCGTCGACGTGCGCACCCACGAGGTCACCGTCGATGGCCGGCTCGTCGACCTCACGCCTAAGGAGTTCGACCTCCTCGTCCACCTCTTGGACGACCCCGGAGCCGTCCATCAGCGCCAGCACATCCTCGAGGAGGTGTGGGACCGCAACTGGTTCGGTCCGAGCAAGACGCTCGACGTCCATGTGGCGTCCTTGCGCCGCAAGCTCGGCGACCCCACCCTGATCGAGACGGTGCGCGGGGTGGGCTTCCGCGTCCGCACCGCACGGCCATAGCGGCGTGACACGGCGCATCGTCGGCGTCCTGGTGGCAGTCACCCTTGTCGTGCTGGTGGCCCTCGAGGTGCCCCTCGCGGTGACCTTCGAACGCCAACGAACGACGGAGGCGTCCACCGAGCTCGAGCGCGACGCGCTGACCATCGGCGACCTCATCGAGGACGACCTCGAGCGCGGCGACACCCTCCCAATCGAGCAGATCGCGGGGTCCTACCAGGACGAGCGCGGGGCGCGGGCGGTGATCGTGGACGCGAACGGCGTCGCGCTGGTCGATTCGGCGCCCACCACCGACGTAGGACCTTCGGTGGGCCGTTCCTTCGCCAACCGTCCGGAGATTGCCCAAGCGCTCGACGGCAACACCGCCGTCGTGACCCGGCGTTCCGAGACCCTGAACGAGACGCTGCTCGTGGTGGCCGTGCCGGTGCGCTCGGCAGGGAAGGTGCTGGGGGCGGTCCGCGTCAGCCGGTCGCGCTCCGACATCGACCGCGAGGTCCGTCGCTACCAGCTCACGCTCGTCGCCACGGCCCTGGCCATGCTCACGGCGGCGGTGGGCCTCGGCTACGCGGTGGGGCGCTGGGCCACCGGTGCCCTGGCGGAGCTCCAGCGCGTGGCGGCCCGCCTCGAACGAGGCGACCTCGACTCGCGGGCGCCCACCGAGATCGGCCCACCGGAAGTACGCGACCTGTCGGCGCGGTTCAACGCCATGGCCGACCGGCTGGCCTCACTCGTGCGGTCGTCGCAGGACTTCGCCGCTGACGCGTCGCACCAGCTGCGCACGCCGCTCACGGCAGTGCGCCTCCGTCTCGACAACCTCGCCGCCACCACAGGTGACGAGGCCGCCGTCGACGCGGTGCTCCATGACATCGACCGGCTGGACCGCACCATCGACACCCTCTTGGCCTTCACCCGACTCGACCGGAACCCGACCCATCCGACGGCTATCCCAGTCGGCAAGGCGCTGCGGGACCGAGCCACCACCTGGACTCCGGCGGCCGCTGAGGCCGGCGTGGAGATCGTGGTCCGCGACAGCGACGCGCTCCAGACCAGCGTTGCCTTCGACCCCAACCACCTCGAGCAGGTCCTCGACAACCTCATCGCCAACGCCCTCGACGTCGCGCCGGAGGGCTCATCGATCGAGCTCGGCGCCTCATGGGCCGGCGAGCACGTGGACATCCACGTCACCGACCACGGCCCGGGCCTGACTGCGGCCGACCGGGAGCGGGCCTTCGACCGCCACTGGGGTCTCCGTCCTGATGGCACCGGCCTCGGCTTGGCCATCGTCAAACGGCTCACCGGCAACAACCACGGATCCGTCCGCCTCGAGGAGACCGTTGGCGGTGGCCTCGACGCGGTTGTCGCGGCGCGCCGAGCGACTCCTCCCCAGGGGGAGGCGGGAACGTGAGGCGCTCCCGATGGGCATCCTCCGCCGGCATGACCGCCCTCGCCCTGGCAGTCGCGGCGGGCGGCGCGCTCGCGAACCTGCGGCTGCTCGAACCGAGGAGCTCCCCAGGCGTTCCCGTCGCGCTGCAGGGAGATGCGGCCGCACCCGAACCCACCGGCGCCCCGCGGCGCGAGGGCGGCGACTCGCCCCCGGGCACGACCACCAGCACCACCGCGGCCCCGCCGACCACTGGAGGCGCCGACACCTCCGCACCGCCACCGACGACGTCGACCACGATGCCTCCGGTCACGACCGCGCCTTCGGCCACCACGGTGTCCACCCCCACCTCCAGCCGGTCCTATGTCGTGGGCGAAGCCGGCACCGTGGTGCTGTCGGTGCGAGCGGGCCGTCTGGCGGTGGATGCGATCCGCCCGGCGGCGGGATGGACCTACCTCACCCAGAAGCAGACGGCCGAGGAGCTCGAGATCATCTTCAAGAGCTCTGAGGAGCAGACGAGCCTGCACGCCCACATCGAGAACGGCCAGCTCCGGGTGGAGATCGGCGGCCCCAGCGAACCGCCCGACGACTGAGCGTCACGGCGCCGTCAACACGGCGAGGGACAGCACACAGGCTGCGATGAACCCGATCGCCACGAGGTAGCCGGCCGAGGCGGACCGCGACGCCACGTGGTCGCCCATCAAGCTGCGGTTGCGGGAGATGCGATACATGAACGCGAGCAACGGCAGCAGGAGCACGGCGTTCAGGATCTGGGTGAGCACGAGGATCGACACCAACGGCGCCCCCGGCACCAGGATGAGCCCCGCGCCGAGCACGATGATGACGCCATAGGTGCCGTAGAACAGCGGTGCCTCGCGGGGGCGGTCGTCGAGGGCCGCCTCGCGACCCACGAACTCGCTGACCGAGTAGGCGGTCGACAGCGGCAGGATCGACGCCGCCAGCAGCGCGGCCCCGATCAGCCCGACCCCGAAGAGCTTGCCCGCAAGATCACCGGCCAACGGCTCGAGGGCGCGGGCGGCGTCGGCGGCGTCATCGATCGACACCCCGCCGGGATGGAGCGTGGACGCGCAGGCCACCACGATGAAGAAGCCGATCACCCCCGTGAGGCAGGCGCCCATGACGACGTCGATGCGCTCGTAGCGGAGCTCGTCGGCCCGCAGGCGCTTGTCGGCCGCGTAGGACTGGATGAAGCTGAGCCCCCAGGGAGCGAGGGTCGTACCGATGGTCGCGGTCGAGATCGCGATGGCGTCACGGGATCTGGGGAGGGTGGGCGCGACCGTGCCCCGGAGCGCGGCGCCCCAGTCGGGGCGCGCCATCACTCCCGCGATCACATAGGTGACGAACACGGCGCTGAGCCCCATGAGCACCCGCTCGACGCGGTGGAAGCTCCCCCGCACGACGAGCAGCGACACGCCCGCGGCGGCAAGGGGGACACTCGCGTATCGGCTGACGCCGAAGAGCTCGAAGCCGGCCGCGATCCCCGCGAACTCGGCGCAGGTGGTGCCGAGGTTGGCCAGCACCAGCGCCACCACGGCAAGGGCACCGCGACGCACCCCGTAGGCCTCCCGGACCAGCCCCGTCAGGCCCTGCCCGGTCACGACGCCCATGCGCGCCCCGAGGTCATGGAAGAGCACGAGGGCGATCGTGGACAGGAGCAGCACCCACAGCAAGCGGTAGCCGTGGTCGGCGCCGAGCACCGAGTAGGTGGTGATGCCGGCCGGGTCGTCGTCCGACAGGCCCGCCAGCAGCCCCGGACCCACCACCGCCGCCAGGACGGCGAGCCTTCCCCGCCGAGCCGTCATCGAGGGCGGGCCAGCCGGATCCCGAGACGGGATCTGAGTGACTGCCCGCGCCTGTGCATGCGCGCATAGCGGCCCTGGCCCGGCAGCCGCTCGGCCAGCAGCTCCTCGAGCACGTCGTCGACGGCGACCGCCCCGATCAGCACCCCCTCGGTGTCCACGACGGGAAGCGCCAGGTGATCCTGCAGCGCGAAGAGGTCGATCACCTGCTGAACCGGCAGGCTCGCCGGGAGGGTCGGCACCGAACGTGGCTGCTCACGGCCGGCCAGCAGATCACTCGGCTCGAAGATCCCGACCGGGTGGCCCTTGTCGTCGACGACGAACACCGTCGCCAGTCCCGCGAGCCCGGGCACCTCGGCGGCCACCCGCGCCCGGATCGCCCCGACCGACTCTCCGACCGGTGCCGTCTGCACCTCCGTGTTCATGAGGCCGCCCGCCGTGTCGGCGGGGTGGGCGAGGAGGCGGCGCAGCGTGGCCGCTCTGTCAGAATGCAGCCCGACGAGGAGCGCGTCGACGGCCTCGGTGGACAGACCTCGGAGCACGGAGGTGGCGTCGTCGACGGGCATGCGCCCGACCAGCGACGATGCCGTGGTGCTGGAGACGGCCTTCAGAAGGCGACCGGCGACCCCCGGATGTGAGGCGCTCAGCGCGCTCGCCGCCACGTCCGAGGCGACGGCGTCCAGCACCGCGGCCGCCTTGGCTGTCGACAGGTGAGCCACCACCGCGGCCAGCGCCGCGCCGTCCAGCCGGTGCACGCCCGTGCCGGGCGTCGCGAGCTGCAGCGCGTGACCCCTCGCCGAGGTGAGGTGCAGGTCGGCCCAGTCGACGACCTGCTCGGGGGTGCGCCCGGCCAGGCCGCGCAGGCCCAGCCGGCGCCACACGCCGGCCGCCCCGACCTCGACGGCAACCACGCGGATCTCGTCCTCAGATCGGGTCAGGAGCACTTCGGCTACCCGGGCGAGCCGCTTGCCGTCGATGTCGAAGATCTGCGTGTCGAGCACGTCCCGCGCCAGCCGGAGCTCCCGTGGGCCCAGCTCGCCGACGGCTCCGGGCCGCCCGACCTCGTCAGACGACAGGGTGAGCTGGACGGCCTCGTGCTCGAAGGACAGCACCGCATGCCAGTCGACCATGGCCGTGATCTGCCGGCGGTGCCCGACGGCGAGTCGGCGGATGGCCGGGTGGTCGTCACCGAGCTCGATGGTGAGGTCGATGAGCTGCCCGACCACCGCTCCTTCGACGGCGCGGACCTCCGAGCCGAGCAGGTCGCTCAGGACCAACACCAGCCACCTCCGACGGTCACGCCGGCCATCTTGTCCCGGCGGGCAGCCGCCCACCGGCCATCGGGCTAGACGGGGGCCGGGCCCCGCCGCGCCGTCACTCTTCGGTAGTCGGGCGTGCTCACACCCAGCCTCCGGCGAAGGCCACGAACTGCCCGGTGACGAAGCGGCTGGTGCCATCGACGTAGGGCGCCGAGAAGTGCGCCAGCTCGGTCAGCGTGCCGAGTCGGCCCATCGGCACCTGGGCCTCCACCCGGGCCCGACCCTCGGGATCCTCGGCCCGGTTCGCCTGGAGGAACTCGGGGAAGTCCATGAAGTTGGTGCCGACGGCGTTGACCTGCACGCCGTTGCCCACCACCTCGTCGGCCACGTTGCGCACCAGCATGTTGGCCCCGGCACGCGCCGAGGAGTACAGCGGAGCGCCAGGCGTGGGCCGGGCACCGGCCGCACTCGTGAACACCAGCACCTGCCCGTCGCCCTGCTCGACCATCACCGGCACCACCGTGCGGAGGAAGTGGTAGGGCGCCTCGAGGCAGCCCACGAGCGCCGCCCGCAGATCGTCGACCGTCGAGCGCAGGAAGCGGCCCACCACGATGCGGCCGGTGAACGCGGTGGCTGAGTCGATCCGACCGAACCGCTCGAGGGCTGCCTGCACGAGCCGCTCGGACGACTCGGGCTTGGCCAGGTTTCGCACGCCGTCGACCACCTCGACGGCGGCACCGAGGCCTTCGAGCTCCTCGACCAGCCCGGGGGCGGGGTCGCCGATCACGAGGTCGTGGCCGCGCTGGGCCAGGACCCGGCTGAGGTCTGGCCCCACGTAGCCGGCCGCATCGCTGACCAGAGCCACGCGCCGGCTCATCGCTGCGCTCTCCTGCATGGGACGCAACCTAGGTAGTGACATGCGGACTGTCAATACTCTAAGGTTGGGGGATGTCGACCACCATCCAGCCCGCATGAGCGTGCGCGGCTCGGTGCGGCGCCAGGTGCGCATCGCCCGCCCCGCTGAGGAGGTGTGGGCGCTGGTGGGCGACC
>DAIQBC010000043.1:0-12435 GCA_036781345.1 Acidimicrobiales bacterium
ACTTCAGGCGGAAGTCGAGCATCCAGTCGGGCTCGCCCTTCATCCAGCTCATCTCGCGGATGATGTCCTCGTTCAAGCCCTTCTTCGGCTTGAAGACGTAGTCCTCCGCGTCGCTCCAGCCCAGCTTGTACTTGGAGAGGTCGAGGTCGGTGACAGCCATCGTCGGGAGCCCTTTCGGAGCTGGTGGATTTCTCCTACGGCGATGGTAACAATTCCGGGCCGTCGATCCCACCCAGGCCACCGCTCCAGGTGGCGAACAGGGCGGCGTAGCGCTCGCCCTGGGCCACCAGGTCGGCGTGGGTACCGAGCTCCAGGAGCCTCCCTTCGGCCACCACGCCCACCAGGTCGGCCCGCTCGGCCGTGGACAGGCGGTGGGCGATCACGATCACAGTCCGCCCCTCCATGAGCTTGGTCATGGCCTCCTCCACGATCACCTCGGTGCCGGGGTCGAGGCTGGAGGTGGCCTCGTCGAGCACGAGAACAGCCGGATCGGCCAGGGCGGCCCGGGCCAGCGACACGAGCTGCTTCTCCCCCGCTGACAGGCGAGAGCCCCGCTCCCGCACCTCGGTGTGGAGGCCCTCGGGCAGCTGGGCAAAGCGCTCCCGCACGCCGATGGCGTCGAGGGCATCGAGCACCTCGGCGTCGGTTGCCCCCGCCCGGGCCAGGCGCACGTTCTCGAGAATGGTGCCGTTGAACAGGAACCCCTCCTGCGGCACCACCACCACCCGGTCGCGCAGGGAGCGCAGCGTGGCGTCACGCAGGTCGATCCCGGCGTAGCGCACCGCTCCCTCGGTGGGGTCGTAGAGGCGGGCGATGAGCTTGGCCAGCGTGGACTTCCCGGCGCCGGTCGGCCCGACGAGGGCGATGCGGGCCCCCACCGGGATGTGGAGGTCGACCCCGGCCAGCACCGGCTTGCCGGGCTCGTAGGCGAAGCCCACGCCCTCGACGTCGATCTCGCCACGCTCGGGGAGGTCGACGGCCCCCGGGCGCTCGGGCACGTCCACCGGCGTGTCGAGCAGCCCGAAGAGCTTGTTGAGGGCCGCCCCGGCGGACTGCACGATGTTGAAGAGCTGGGACAGCTGCTGGATGGGCTCGAAGAGGTTCGACAGGGTGAGCACGAAGAACGTGACGGTGCCGATCGTGAGCGCATCGGTGTGGACCCACCAGCCACCCACCCCGACGGCGATGGCCGTGGTGAGCAGCCCGGCCAGCTCGATCACCGGGAGGTACCAGGCCGAGATCTTCACCGAGCGCATGTGGGCGTCGAAGAGGCGACGGTTGCCGAGCTGGAAGCGAGCCGCCTCCACGTCCTCCCTGCCGAAGGCCTGCACCACCCGTACCCCGGCGATGCCCTCCTGGAGCTGCGACAAGGTGTTCCCGATCCCGTCGCGCACGTCGAGGTAGGCCGCGTTGGAGGCCCGCTGGAACCTGATGCTGGCCAGCACCACGAACGGCACGCAGACCAGGCAGAGCAGCAGCAGCTTCCACGCCACCGCGGCCAGCACGACCACCGACACGGCCAAGAGGAGGCCGTTGCTCACGAACATCAGCAGCCCCATCTGCACGAGCTCCTGCAGCGAGTCCACGTCGCTCGTCATGCGCGACACGATCACGCCGGCCTTCTCGCGGTCGTAGAACGGCATCGAGAGGCGCTGCAGGTGGTCGAACACGCGCACCCGGATGTCGCGCAGGAACGACTCGCCGATGCGGCTGATGAGCTGCACCTGGAAGCGGTAGGCCACATACGAGATGCAGGCCACCACGACGTAGCCGATCACGGCCGCATCAAGGGCCCCGCCGTCACCGGCCTTGATCCCCTTGTCGATGCCGTGGCGCACGAGAAAGGGTCCGGCCAGCGTGGTGGCCGTCCACACCACCACCATGGCGAGGGCGACCACGCACTGGCGGGCGTAGGGGCGCAGCATCTGGGCGGCGCGGCGCAGCAGGTGCTTGGCCGCCTCGGCGTCGAGACGGTCGTCCTCGCCCACCCCTCCCTGCATCCACATGTCAGTCGACCGCCGCGTGTCGCTCGGCGGCCGCCAGGACCTCGCGGTACTCCGCGCTCGCCTCGAGCAGGGACTCGTGGGTGCCGTCGGCCACCACCCGACCACCCCGGAGGAGCACCACCCGATCGGCCAGGGCGATGGTGGCTGGCCGGTGAGCGATCACGATCGTGGTGCGGCCTCGCATGACCTCGGTGAGGGCATCGCGGATCTCGTGCTCCTTGGTGGGGTCGACCGACGAGGTGGCGTCGTCGAGGATCAGCACGCGAGGGTCGGCGAGGATCGCCCGCGCGATGGCGATGCGCTGCCGCTGGCCACCCGACAGCGAGAAGCCCCGCTCCCCGATCGGCGTGTCGTACCCCTCCGGGAGGGCCTCGATGAACTCGTCGGCCCCGGCCAGGCGGGCGGCCCGAGCGATGGCCTCCGGCGAGGCGTCGGGGTCGGCGAAGGCGATGTTGGCGGCGATGCTGTCGGAGAACAGGAACGTGTCCTCGAACACGATGCCCACCGCCTTGCGCAGCTCGCGCACCCGCGTGTCGCGCACGTCGATGCCGTCAACCCGCACGGTTCCGGAGAGGGCGTCGTAGAAGCGAGGGATGAGCCGAGCCACGGTGGTCTTCCCGGAGCCCGTGGCCCCGACGAGGGCGACGGACTGCCCGGCCGGCACCACAAGGTCGAACCGGTCGAGCACGATCGGCAGCTCCGGGGCGTACGCGAAGCGAACCGACTCGAAGCGAACCTCACCGCGGCCACCGCCGGGGCCGACCACGGGGAGAGCGCGACCCCGGCCCGGGTCAACGATGACGGGCTCGGTGTCGAGGATCTCATGCACCCGCTCGGCGGACGCTGCCGCGCGCTGCGCCTGAGCGATGATGTTGCCGAGCATCCGTAGGGGCCAGATCAGCATCACGACGTACACGTTGAACCCGACCAGCTGACCGAGGGTGAGGCGGCCGTCGAGCACCTGGTGACCGCCGTAGCCCAGGGTGGCGATGAGCCCGATGTTGGGCAGAAGCTCGAGGGCGGGGAGGAACGTGGCCCGAACCCTGGCCGCCTCCATCGACCGCTCGTAGACGCCATCGGCCTCGGCCCGCAAGCGCGCCGCCTGCACCCGCTCGGCGCCAAAGCCCTTGACGATCCGGACGCCGGCCACCGTCTCCTCCACCACCGCGGCTAGCTCCGCCGACTCCTGCTGGATCCCCATCACGGCCGGGTGGAGTCGGCGAGAGAAGCGGGTGGCGAGGAGGTTGAGGAAGGGGAGGCTGCCGAGCGCCAGCACGGTGAGCAGCGGATCCGTGAGGAAGAGGATCACTGTGACGGCCACGACCGTCACGGCGTTGGAGATCGTGAGCGGGATCATCACGAGGAAGGCCTGGATCTGCTGCAGGTCGGTGTTGGCTCGGCTCATCAGCTGACCGGTCTGCGCCCGGTCGTGGAAGGCGAAGTGGAGGCGCTGGAAGTGGGCGAACAGGCGCTCACGGAGGTCGGTCTCGATCCAGCGGGCCTCGCGGAAGGCGAGGTACCGGCGGAACCCGGTGAAGGTGCCGACCACCACGGCCGCACCCGCGATCACCAGGGCCCACAGGCGCAGGGCGGCCATGTCGTCAGCCTCGATCCCGCGGTCGACCGCTCGCTGCACGAGCATGCCGACGCTCACCTTGCCGGCCGTCCAGCCGAGGCCCACGAGGACGCCGAGACCGATGCCCACCCGTCGCGGCCGGCACGCGTCGAGGATGAGCCGCCAGCCCACGCTCTTGACCCGCCGGCCGCCGGCCATCAGGTGATCGAGAGCAGCGCCGGAGCGAGAGTACGCCACTGCGCCATCGGCAGCGCGGTGGCATCGGCGTCGAGCACCTGGACGCAGACGTGGTCCGCGCCGGCGTCGAGGTGAGCCCTCACCCGCGCCACGATGGCATCCTCGTCGCCCCAGCCGACGATGGCGTCGACGAGGGCGTCGCTGCCTCCGTCGGCCAGGTCGTCGTCGCCCCAGCCGAGGCGGCGAAGGTTGTTGGTGTAGTTCGGCAGCGCGAGGTAGGTGGCCATGTGCTGCCGGGCGGCGGCGCGCGCCACGGTGGGGTCCGACGAGAGCACCACCGCCTGCTCGGGGCACAGCATCGGGCCCGCACCCAGCACGTCACGCGCGAACGCGGTGTGCTCGACGGGCACGAAGTACGGATGTGCCCCCAAGGCCCTGGTGGCCGCCAGCTCGAGCATCTTCGGACCCAGGGCCGCCAGCAGCCGACCAGGCGCTTCCGCCGGCCGAGGCGCCATGTAGAGCCCGGCGTCCATCGCGTCGAGGTACTGCCGCATTTTGCTGAGCGGCTTGTCGTAGTGCTGTCCCAGCACGTAGTCGACCATCGGCTGGTGGCTCACGCCCATGCCGAGCAGGAAGCGCCCAGGGAACGCCTCACTCAGCCCGAGCTGTCCCGCGGCCATCGTCACCGCGTCTCGGGCCCAGATGCTGGCGATCCCGGTTGCGATCACCATCCGCTGGGTCGCCGACAGGAGCAGCGCGCTGTTCACGAACGCCTCCCGGAGCCCGGCCTCGGGCACCCAGAGCGCCGGGTAGCCCAGCTCCTCCAGCTCGACGACAGTCTCTTTGGCGGACGGGGCAGGTTGCAGATCGAGCTGAAAGGTCCACAGGCCCACGCGTCCGATGTCCATGGCGGGAACCTAGCCACCACACATGGGCCGTTCGACCCATCTCCCTCTTCAGATGGCCCGCCGACCTGCCGATGTCCACGTCGAGGAGGTCCGCGTGCGCTTCGACGAGCTGATCTTGAAGATCCCGGACGATGAGATCCGGGTCAAGTTCCACCCCCGCATGACGGTGCTGAGCGGCCTCGGCGCGCCGGAGCGCCAAGCCATGGCCAACACCATCGTCGGCGCCCTAACCGGTGGATCCGAAGAGACCGCCCTGCGCTGCATCGACGGTGCCGGACGCACGGTCATCGTGCTGAACGGAGGCGGCGGTCCGGTGCGAGCCCGTCACGACGACGACGGCTCGGGGGCCGCGCCCGTTGGCGACCTGATGACGTCCCCGGACGCGCTCCGCGAGCTGATCCTCGTGCACGCCGCCGAGATCGGTGTCGTCGCGCGGGCCGCCCGACCGGATGAGCCGCGCGAGCTGCGCGAGGCCCGAGCCTCGCTCGAGGAGATCACCACCCAGCTGCAGAAGGCCCTCGGCGAGGAGCAGCAGGCCGCGACCATCCAAGCCCAGATCGACGCGATCGACGAACAGCTGCGCACGGCCGAGGACGGCGAGGCGCGGCGCGAGTACGCGAAGGTCCTGGCCCAGTTGGAGGCGGTGCAGTCCGAGGCCGCCACCCTCCAGGCCGGGCCGGACGAGATCGCGGCCGATCAGAAGCTGCTGACCCACGCTGACGCGATCCAAGCTCTGGCTGCCCGCTGGACCGAAGCAGCCGAGCGCCTGGCCGCCGCCATCGACCACTTCGGCGGCGCCGAGCTCCTCCACGGGGAGGATCTGGAGCGGGCGGCGGCGCTGCCCACGTCGGTTGCGGACGACCTCGACGGGCTCGTCGAGGAGGTGACGACCGCCGAGGCTCTCCACGCCGAGCTCGACCAGCGTCTGCAAGGGCTGACGGTCGGCAAGCTCCCCGCCGTGTCGGAGGCCGCCATCGGAGAGCTCGGGTTGCTCGAGCCGTCGGTGCTCTGGGGAGCGGCCAACCGCGTCATCGCCGCGCGCGACGGCGTGACCGAGATCCAGGTGGCCCTCGGGGGCCTCGGGGCCGGACCCGGTGGGGCGGCCCCACTGGAGATCGAGGCCATGGAGGAGGCCCACCGAGCGTTCGATGCCGCCGAGCAGAGCGCCGAATCGGTGCGCGTCGTCGGCGTGGCGGGGACGGGCTTCGGGCTGTCGGTGGCGCTGGCCGGCACTGTCGGCTCCGCGATGTTCATCCCCCTGGGCATGCTCATCTCCGCCGTGGTGGGCACGGTTACCTTGCTCCTCCCGCGTCGGCGGGTGGCCCAGGCGGCGGCCGCCGAACGGGCCGCCCTCGACCGCACGGGCGCCCCCACCTACCTCGGGTTCCACCTGCGGCGCGTGGACGCCAGCATGGACCCAACGGTTCGGAAGACCGTCGGAGCCGCTGCCACGGAGCTGCGAGTTGCCACCACCGAGTGGACCGAGCTGGTCGGTCCCGGCATCGACGTCGATCATGCCAAGGAGATGGAAGCCGAGGTCTGCGCCTACCACGCGGCTCTCTGCGAGCTCGGAAGCACAGCCCAGGAGATCGAGGAGCTCCGTGCGGACCTGGCGGAGCGGGCCCTGCCTGCCGTTGCCGCGGCCAGGACGGCACTGGCCGACGCATGCGGTGCCCTCGGGCTGACCGCTGCCGACATCGCTGACCCGTCGTCCGTCATGGCGTTGGTCACCGAGGAGCTCAGGCGGGGCGCCGTTGCTCGCAGCCAGATCGAGCTCGAACGGGCAGAGGGCCGGGAGCAGGAGCTGGCTCGGGACCTGCAGGCGAAGCTGGCGGCGCTCGGGTTCGATTCCGGACCGCTGGACGCCCGCGTGAGCGCCCTCGGGCCGGCGCTGGCCGGCGCGGCACAGCGGGCCGAGGCACGAGCGAGGTCCCGCAGCGCGGCCGAGATCGCCGAGGAGCAGGAGGCCCTGCAGGCACGGGTCGATGAGATGCGCCGACCGGAGTGGGACACGGTGACCGCGGACGAGGCCGCCGCCCCCGACGTCGACGAGCTCGAGGATCGTCGCACGGAGCTCCTCTGCGCCCTTGCCGAAGAGCGGCCCAGTGTCGATGTGTCGCGGCTCTCAGACCGCCGCGCCGCCCTGGAGCGTCGGGTCTCGAGTCTCGAGGCGAAGTACGGCGACGACAACGCCGCCAGCGATCCGGGCACCGTCGTGGACATCCAGCAGCACCTGGTCGCTCGCCTCGGCAGGGCCGCGAAGGCTGGCCCCCACGGAGACGCCGTCCCCGCCCTGCTCGACGAGGTCCTCGCACGAGTGCCTGTCGACCGCAAGTGGGACCTGCTCGACCACCTCTACCGACTGTCCGAGAGCCACCAGATCGTGTACCTGAGCGACGACCCCTTCGTCGCCGCCTGGGCCCGTCAGCGGGCCGAAGGCAGCCTCAGCCTGCTGGAACCGGAGCCGGAGCCCGTCTAATCGAGGCGACGGAGCAGAGCCCGGTACGTGCGAGCCCGCTCCCGGTAGACCTCCATGCCCGGCCGGATCTGAGTGTCCGGCCGCACAGCATCGAGCCTGAGCGTGGCCGGCACACCGAGGGCCATGGCCCGACGCGGCACGGTGAGGGTGCCAGGCACGAGGGCACCGGCACCGACGAGGCACTCGTCCTCGAGGACCGCGCCGTTGAGCACGATGGCCCCTGAGCCCACCAGCGCACCGTTCCCGATGGTGCAGCCCTCGAGGTGCACGAGGTGGCCGATCACGCAGCCGTCACCGACGCGGGTGGGATGGTGCGGCGTGGTGTGCACGACAGTGCCGTCCTGGATGGAGGTGCGGGCACCGATCACGATGCCGCCCGGGTCACCCCGCAGCACGGCGCTGGGCCACACCGATGACTCCGGCCCCAGGATGACGTTGCCGATCACCACCCCATCCGGGTGGACGTAGGCCGTCGGATCGATGGTTGGCTCGACCTCGCCCAGCGCGTAGACGGCCATCCGTGAATCAGACGGCGAACCGGCCGTAGCCCCCGCGGAAGAACAGCAACGGTCCGCCGTCGTGACCGACCTCGAGCGCGCGCACGCGACCCGTGACGCAGAAGTGGTCGCCCGCCTCGGTCACGGACTCGATGTCGCAGTCGATCCAGGCCAGCACGCCGTCCAGCCGGGGAGCCCCTGAGCCGGCTGGCTTCCACCCGAGGCCGGCGAACTTGTCGTCGGCCTTCGACGCGAAGCGGCGGCACACGTCTTCCTGGTCTTCGGCGAGGACGTTCACGCAGAACGAGCCGGAAGCCTCGATCCGCGGCCAGGAGGCCGAGCCCCTGTCGGGGAAGAAGGCGACCAGTGGCGGGTCGAGTGACACTGAAGCGAAGGAGCCCACCGCCAGTCCCACCGGCCCGTTCTCGCCGGCGGCGGTGATCACGGTGACCCCGGTGGGGAAGTGGCCCAGCACCTGGCGGAACTTGGCGGCGTCGAAGGGGGCGGCGGGTTCGCTCATCGGTCGGAACCTACCTTGCTGGCGCCGGCGGCCTCAGCCGAAGGAGACGACCATGCCTTCGTATGCGGCGACGACCTCTGCGATCGCCGATCCCTTGGCCAGCTGGCGCGCGTGGGCCAGGATCGAATCGACCGCCTCGTCGTGATGCGTGGGGTCGTGATGGAACAAGGCCAACCGGCGGGCCCCTGCCTCTCTGGCCACGTGGACGGCGAAGTCGGCCGTGCAGTGCCCCCAGGTGGGCTTCCCGTAGAACTCCTCGGTGGTGTACTGCGAGTCGTGGATGAGCAGGTCGACCCCCTCGCAGAGGGCAAGCACCGAGTCCGCTACGGCGAAGCTGCCGTCCTGCGGCATCTGGTGGTCGGACACGTAGGCCACCGTGGACCCGCCCATCTCCACGCGGTACCCGCTGGTGAGGCCGAGGTGGGGCACCGGACGGACGAGCACCTTGGCCCCGTCAAGCTCGAGGTCGACGTCCCAGACGTCGTGGAAACGGATGTCACCTAGCAGGTCGTGCGTGTTGACCGGGAAGAACGGCGGCCGGATGAACTCGTCAAACGCCTCCGCCAGGCTCCCCGCCTGGAGCTGGGGTGGCCCGTAGACGTCGAAGCGGGCGCCCGGGCTGAGGACGGGGGTGAAGAACGGAAGGCCCTGCACGTGGTCCCAGTGGATGTGGGTGAGGAGCGCGGAGCCCACGAAGGGCAGGTGAGGGTCGAGGGTCTCCCCCCAGAACCGCAGGCCCGTGCCGAGGTCGAGCACGACGGGGGCGTGGCCCGGTGCCTCGAGCGCCACGCACGAGGTGTTGCCCCCGTAGCGACGGTTGGCGTCGCAGGGGCACGGGGTGGAACCCCGGACGCCGAAGAAGCTGACGTTGAGCAGTGGACCCCCCGTTCCCCCTGGTTGATGTCGAGGTTACCGTCGAGCTCCCGTCGCCACCGATCGTGTGACGGGTTTCGCACGGCGTAGGTTCTCGCCATGTCTCTGACCGAGGGTCAGGCCACCGCCAACGATGTCGAGTTCGCCTTCCTGGAGGCCGGGTCCGGGCCCCTGGCGCTCTGCCTGCACGGATTCCCTGACTCGGCGTGGACCTACCGCCACCTCGTTCCGTCGCTGGCCGCCGCCGGCTACCGGGCTGTGGCGCCGTTCATGCGCGGCTACGCCCCCACCGCCGTGCCCGGCGACGGCCGCTACCAGAGCGCAGTCCTCGGCCTCGATGCCTGCGCCTTGCACGAGGTGCTGGGCGGGGACGGCGACGCTGTGATCGTCGGCCACGATTGGGGTGCGCTGGCCACCTACGTCGCCGCCAACCACCAGCCGGACCGCTGGCGGCGCGTCGTCACGATGGCCGTGCCCCCAGCCGGGGCGGTGGCCGGGGGGCTCGTGCAGTACCGCCAGCTCAAGAAGAGCTGGTACATGTTCTTCTTCCAGCATCCGCTGGCGGACGTGGTCGTCGGCATGGACGACCTGGCCTTCATCGACGGGCTCTGGGCCGACTGGTCTCCCGGTCATGACGGTGCCGAGGACGTCGCCCATGTGAAGGACGCGCTGCGGGCTCCCGCGAACCTGGCGGCGGCCCTCGGCTACTACCGCGCCGCACTCGGCGGGGTCGGCGTCGATCCCGCCCTCGAAGCGGTGCAGGCTGCGGGGAGCGCGGTGACCCCCCAACCGACGCTCTACCTGCACGGCCGCACGGATGGATGCATGGGCGTCGAGCTGGCGGAGGCCGCGACTCCGTTCCTCACCTCAGAAGGCTCCCGGTTGGAGATCATCGAAGGCGCTGGCCACTTCCTCCACCTCGAGAAGCCCGACGAGGTCAACGCCCTCATCGTCGAGTTCGTCACGGGCTGAGCCGACCATCACGCCAGGCGGTAGGCACCGTCATCGAGGACGACGAGACCGTCCGCGACGAGCGAGGTGGCGACGCGCGTTGCCCGCGCCGGGTCGTCCGGCCAGCCGGCCGCCGCTGGCAGCGCGCTCGACGGAACACTCGTGGAGCGCAGGGTCTCGATGAGGCGACCTCGACCCTGGCGGTCGCTGCCCTCGAACCGGGACTGGCCGCCGGAGACACCGGCGGAGCCGTCGGCCGGGTCGGGCAGTGGCCGCCCTTCCTGTGCCCAAACGCAGCCGTCGGCCACCGGGCAGAGCTCGCAGTGCGGTGCCCGGCGGGTGCACACGGAGGCTCCGAGGTCGAGCATGGCCTGGTTCCACTGCCACGCCCTGCCCGCGGGCACCGCGGCGTCCGCCGCCGCCTGTGCGTCCTTGGCCCCCTGCCGACGCCCGGCCCAACGGGCCAGCACCCGGGCCGTGTTGGTGTCGACCACCCCGTGGTCGTGCTCGAAGGCGAAGGCCAGCACCGCCCGAGCCGTGTACGGACCGATGCCCGGGAGGGCGAGCAGGCCGGCCAGCGAGTCCGGAAGCCGACCGCCGTGGTCCTCGACGACGGCTTGGGCGCAGCGGTGCAGGTTGACGGCCCGGCGGTTGTAGCCCATGCCCGTCCACCAGCGGACGACCTCGCCCACCGACGCCTCCGCGAGAGCCGCCGGGTTCGGGAAGCGATCGAGGAACGGGCGCCAGCGCTCGGCCACGCGCGCCACCTGGGTCTGCTGCGCCATCACCTCACAGACGAGCACCTCCCACGGGTCGCGCGTCTGCCGCCACGGCAGATCCCGTCGCCGCTCCTCCCACCAGCTCAGGACCCGACGGTTGCGGGCCGCGCTCAGCGCAGTCGGCACCACTGGACGCGGCACACGTAGGGCAGGGGGAAGGGCTCGGGCAGGCGCACGACGAGGCTCGTGACCTCGGCGGCGAGGCGCTCCCGCTCGGTCGGCGGCATCACGGCGATGTAGCTGATCGACCGGACGCGGTCGGCGAGGATGGCTCGGGTCATGGGCTGCTCCCAGCGGACGACCACCTCCTCGAGTGAGGTGTAGGCGCCCGGCTCGGCCACCACCTCGGCCCAGTCGACGTGCTGGTAGCGCGACACCGTGCGCTCGTGCCACCGGATGAGGCGGCTCATCTCGGCCACCCAGGCCGAGGCCTCATCGCGCTCGTTCCAGAGGAGGGCGAGGCCGCCCCCCGGTCGCAGCACGCGCCCGATCTCCGCCAGCGCGGCGGGGGCGTCGAACCAGTGGAACGCCTGCGCAACCGTGACGACGTCGACCGACGCATCGGGGAGCGGGATCGACTCGGCCGTTCCGTCGACCACGACGGCGCCGGGCACCACCGAGCGAGCCTGGGCGCGCATGGCATCGACTGGCTCCACCGCCACCACGGAGGCACCGAGCCCCAGCAGCCTGCGGGTGAGCTTCCCGGTTCCAGCCGCCAGATCGCACACCTCGGTGCCCGGCCCGACGCTCAAGCCGCTGGCCAAGGCCTCCACTGCCTCATCCGGGTAGCCAGGCCGGGCCAGCTCATAGGCGGCGGCACCGGCCTGGAAGCCGCGGGCGGCCACGTCATCGACCGGCATGGTCGGGTCAGTCGCCGCCGAAGACGGCATCGCCGTCGTAGGGGTAGCGACGCGGCGGCGCGCTCTCCCGCTTCCACACCATCAGCTTCCGGCGGAAGTAGCAGACCTCTTCGCCCCGCTGATTGATGCCCTTGGTCTCCACGGTGACGATGCCGCGGTCACCCTTCGACGTCTCCGTCACCTCGAGCACCTTGGTGACGGCGTAGATCGTGTCGCCGTGAAAGGTGGGCTTCGCATGCCGGAGGGACTCGACCTCCAAGTTGGCGATGGCGGCTCCGCTCACGTCGGGCACGCTCATCCCCAGCACCAGCGAGTACACGAGGTTGCCGACCACCACGTTCTTCTGCTGCACGGTCTCGTTCTCTGCGAACCAGGCGTTGGTGTGCAACGGGTGGTGGTTCATCGTGATCATGCAGAACAGGTGGTCGTCGTACTCGGTGATGGTCTTGCCCGGCCAGTGCTTGTAGATGTCGCCGGGGGTGAAGTCCTCGAAGTGGCGGCCGAAGGGCCGATCGAAGGTCGTCATTCCGCACGACGCTACGAGAGTCCCACCCACGGCCACCAGCCAACCAGCGCGTGCCCCGAGCCGCCGGGGTCCTCAGGGCGCCGGGCGCGAGCGCCAACAGGTGCGGACCGCGTGCGCGCTGGCGGACCTGGCGGCGGGTGCGGACTGGTTCAGGTCTCGCACTGCACGTCCGGGCTCTTCGGAAGGATTCCGTCCCAACGAAGGGCCGTCACTAACCTCCGAGCATGGTTGCTGCTGATCTCACCACCGCGGCGGACGTCGTGGAGCTGGCCCGGAGCGTCGT
>DAIQBC010000044.1:0-12351 GCA_036781345.1 Acidimicrobiales bacterium
CGAGGATGGCGATGATGTCCTGCAGCTCCTTGTAGCGCTGGAGGATCTCCTGCACACGCCGGGCCACGTTGTAGTGGCGCTCCCCGACCACCTCCGGGGCGAGGATGGTGGAGGTCGACGCCAAGGGGTCCACGGCCGGGTAGATGCCGAGAGCGGCGATGTCGCGGGACAGCTCGGTGGTGGCATCGAGGTGGGTGAAGGTGGTGAAGGGCGCCGGGTCGGTGTAGTCGTCCGCTGGCACGTACACGGCCTGCAGGGAGGTGATCGACCGACCACGGGTGGAGGTGATGCGCTCCTGGAGCTCGCCCATCTCGTCGGCGAGGGTGGGCTGGTATCCCACCGCCGAGGGCATCCGGCCCAGGAGGGTGGACACCTCGGAGCCGGCCTGCACGAAGCGGAAGATGTTGTCGACGAAGAGCAGCACGTCCTGGTTCTTCACGTCGCGGAAGTACTCGGCGATGGTGAGGGCGGCCAGGGCGACGCGGAGGCGCACGCCCGGCGGCTCGTCCATCTGGCCGAACACGAGGGCGGCCTTGTCGAGCACGCGGGTGACGCCGTCGCCCATGATCGTCTCGCCCATCTCGAGGAAGAGATCGGTGCCCTCACGGGTCCGCTCTCCCACCCCCGCGAACACGGAGACGCCGCCGAACTGGGAGGCGACCCGGTTGATCATCTCGGTGATCAGCACGGTCTTGCCCACGCCGGCCCCGCCGAACAGCCCGATCTTGCCGCCCTGGAGGTAGGGGGTGAGGAGGTCGATGACCTTGATGCCGGTGGGGAAGACGATCTTCTGCGGCTCGAGGGTGTCGAAGTCGGGGGCGTGACGGTGGATGTCCCACCGGTCCTCGATCTTGCTGGCGTCGAGCTCCGGCACGTCGAGCGGCTCGCCGATGACGTTGACCACGTGGCCCAGGACGGCGTCGCCCACCGGCATCTGCATACCGCCGCCGGTGTTCTTCACCACCGTGCCCCGCACGAGCCCGTCGGTGGGTCGCAGGCAGATGGCCCGCACGCGGGCGTCGCCGATCTGCTGGGCCACCTCGGCCTTCACCGGCTGCGGCTTGCCGTCGATGGTGATGTCGAAGGCGAGGAGGGTGTTGATCTGCGGGACGGCGTCCGGCGGGAACTCGACGTCGATCACCGGGCCGGCGATGGCCACGACGCGGCCGTCCTTCAAGGTGGGCTGGGTGTCGGTCACGGTCATGGCGGTGTCTCCGAATCAGGCGGTGTGGTCGAGGGGGTGGTGGCCGGCGAAATCGGCCACGTTGAGGGCGTTGTCGGCAAGGAGGTCGCTGCTGGAGGACTGCCCGGTGCGGAGGGCCTCGGCTCCGCTGACGATCTCCATGATCTCCGTGGTGATCGAGTCCTGGCGGGCCCGGTTCATCACCCGGCTGAGCTTGGTGATGAGCTCTTCGGCGTTGTCGGTAGCCGACTTCATGGCCCGCTGCTGGGCGGCAAAGAACGAGGCCGAGCCCTCGAGGAGGGCGGCGTAGAGGCGAGCCTCGGCGTAACGGGGAAGCAGCCGGTCGAGGATCTCGCCCGGGCCGGGCTCGAACTCGTAGTCGGCGCTGGGCCCGTCGGACTTGGCGGCCGCGTCGAGCAGGTCGGTCTCGAGCGGTACGAAGCGCTTGAGCTGCACGCGCTGCACGCCGGAGGAGATGAACTGGGTGTAGGCGATCTCGACGGCGTCGTACTCGCCCTCTTCGAAGCGGCTCACGACGGCCTCGGCCACTCGCCGGGCGTCTTCGTAGCTGGGCTCCTCGGAGAAGCCCGTGAAGCTGGCATCGAGGGGGAAGCCACGGAAGGTGAAGTAGCCGGTGCCCCGCTTGCCGATCGTGATGAGACGCGTCTGCGTGCCGTCGGCCCTGAGTCGTTCCATCTCGCGCTCGGCGGTGCGGATGACGGTGGTGTTGTAGCCACCGCACAGGCCTCGGTCGGCGGTGACCACCACAAAGGCGACGGTGCGCACCTCCTCGCGGGTCTGGAGGAGCGCGGAGCCGCGTCCGGCGCCGGCTCTGGCCAGGTTGCGGATCACCTCGGTGATCTGCTCGCTGTACGGGCGCGCCGCGTTGACCCGCTGCTGGGCCTTGAGGATCCGGCTGGCGGCGATGAGCTCCATCGCCTTGGTGATCTTCTTGGTCGACTGCACCGACTTGATGCGTCGCCGCAAGACCCGCTCAGCACCGCCTGCCATCGGCTAGCCCTCCGTCGCCGCGACGCCGTCACCGGCGAGGACCGCGTCGGCGGCCACCACCGCCGCCACGTCGGGCACCGAGGCGCTCGATCCGTCCGACACCTGGAACTGGTCGGCGAAGCCCTGGAGGGCGGCCTCAAAGGCGGCCACGTCGGCGATGTCGCCGGAGGTCTTGATCCCGTCGAGCACCGAGCCGTGACGGGAGCGGAACCACTCCAGCAGCTCCTTCTCGAAGCGGGTCACGTCCTCCACCGGCACAGGGTCGAGGTAGCCGTTGGTGGCGGCGTAGAGCGAGACCACCTGCTCCTGCACGGGCATCGGGCTGTTGAGCGGCTGCTTGAGCAGCTCGACGAGCCGGTAGCCGCGGTCGAGGGCGGCCTGCGACACCTTGTCGAGCTCGGAGCCGAAGGCGGCGAAGGCCTCGAGCTCACGGAACTGGGACAGGTCGCCCTTCAAGGTGCCCACGGCCTTCTTCATGGCCTTGATCTGCGCGGCGCCGCCCACGCGGGACACCGACTGGCCGGTGTCGAAGGCAGGCCGCACACCGGACTTGAACAGGTCGTCCTGGAGGAACACCTGGCCGTCGGTGATCGAGATCACGTTGGTGGGGATGTAGGCCGAGATGTCACCGGCCTTGGTCTCGATGATGGGCAGGGCGGTGAGCGAGCCGGCGCCGTTGCCGTCGGACAGCTTGGCGGCCCGCTCGAGGAGGCGGCTGTGCAGGTAGAACACGTCACCCGGGTAGGCCTCGCGGCCCGGCGGGCGGCGCAGCAGGAGCGACACCTGGCGGTAGGCCTCCGCCTGCTTGGACAGGTCGTCGTAGACGATCAGCCCGTGCTCGCCGTTCTCCATCCAGTGCTGGCCCATGGCGCACCCGGCGTAGGGCGCGAGGTACTTGAACGGCGCGGGGTCGGAGGCGCCGGCCACCACCACCACCGTGTAGTCCATGGCGCCGTACTGCTCGAGAGTGGCCACCGTGTTGGCGACCGTGGACTCCTTGAGCCCGATCGCCACGTAGATGCACTTCACGCCGAGGCCGCGCTGATTGATGATCGTGTCGATGGCGACGGTGGTCTTGCCCGTCTTGCGGTCGCCGATGATCAGCTCGCGCTGACCGCGACCGATGGGCGTCATGGCGTCGATCGCCTTGATGCCGGTCTGGAGGGGCTCGTGCACGGGCTGTCGGCCGATGATGCCCGGAGCCTGGATCTCCATGCGGCGGTCCTGCACGTTGGTGAGCGGGCCCTTGCCGTCGACCGGGATCCCGAGGGCATCCACGACCCGTCCGAGGAGGCCGTCACCGACCGGCACGGAGAGGATCTGGTTGGTGGCCTTCACGGCCGTGCCCTCGCGCACGGCGCCGCCGTCGCCGAGGATCACCGCGCCGATCGACTCCTCGTCGAGGTTGAGGGCCAGCCCTCGGATGCCGCCTTCGAACTCGAGCAGCTCGTTGACGCCCACGCCCGGCAGGCCGGACACCGTGGCGATGCCGTCGCCCACCTCGATCACGCGACCGACCTGAGCGGCCTCCATGTCAGGCGAGAAGCCCTCAAGGTTCTTCTTGAGCGCTGCGGCGATGTCAGCGGTGTTGATGGTCAGCTCTGCCATCTTCGTGGGTTCCTTCGTGTCGATGCGGTGCTACTGGTTGAAGCGGCGGAGCCGGCGGAGCCGGCGCCATTGTTCAGAACGCGGACTTGAGCTGCTGGAGGCGGGTCTTCACCGAGCCGTCAATGACCGTGTCGCCCACTTGGGCGACGAGCCCGCCGAGCACGGTCGGGTCGATGATCACCTTGAGCTCGACCTTCTTGCCGGTCTTGGTCTCGAGCGCGGCGGCCAAGCGCTGCTTCTGGTCGTCGGTGAGCGCCACCGCCGAGCGGACCTCGGCCACCTCGCGGTTGCCTTCGGCGGCGCTGAGCTTCACCAGCTCGTCGATGATCGCGGGCAGGTCACGGGAGCGGCCGGTGCCCACCACCATCGACACCAGGGCCGTGGTGGTGGGGTTGGCCCGACCGCCGAGGAGGTCCTCGACGATCTGCTGGCGACGGCTCACCGGCAGCTGGGCGTCGGTGAGGGTGGTGCGCAGGTCGTCGTTGGCCTCGAGCAGGCGGGCGAAGCGGAACAGCTCGTCTTCGACATCGGCCAGGCTGCCCTCGCTGCGGGCCACCGCGAGCAGGGCCCCGGCGTAGGCGTGCGAGCGCTCCTCGGTCATCGGGCGCTGCCGACCTGGTTGATGTAGTCCTCGATGAGCTGCGTCTGGGCGGCCGGGTCGAGGTTCTTGTTGACCACGGCCGACGCAGCACCGACGGCCAGGGAGGCGAGCTCGCCCTGCAGGTCGGCGGTGGCCTGGGCCTTGGCCGACTCGATGTCGGCGGCGGCACGGGCACGGGACTCGGCCAGCTCGGTCTGCAGACGGGCTTCGGCATCCGTCTTCAGCGCGTCGGCGGCCTGGCGGGCCTCCTCGATGATGCGCCCTGCCTCCGACTTGGCGTCGGCCAGCTGCGCCTTGTAGCCGTCGAGCACGCCAGCGGCCTCGGCCTTGGCGCTCTCCGCCGCCGCCAGGTCGCCACGGATTCGCTCCGTGCGGGCCTCCATGCCCTTCTTGATCGCCGGGTAGGCGAACTTCCTCATGAGGAACACGAGGAGGAGGAAGGAGATCGACCCCCAGACGAGCTCGTCGGTGGCCGGCAGGATCGGGCTGGGCGATTCGTGGCAGTCGTCGACCGAGCCCCCCTCGATGATGATCGGGATGCACTCGACGTCGTACTTGCCGGAACCGTTCGCCTTGGCGATCAGCTCCGCCTCGTGGGTGGTCTCCTCGATCTGCTCCGGGGTGAAGTCGCCATCGCCCTCCCCCTCCGCGAAGGCGGGGGGGGCCACGACGACGAGGCCGACGGCGAGCAGGCTGCTCGCCAGCATTGCGCGGGTGCGGAATCGCACGGTTGGCCTCCTCAGCCCGAGATGATGAACGAGAGCACGAAGCCGAACAGGGCGAGGGCTTCGGTGAAGGCGATGCCGAGGAACATGGTGGTGCGCACCATGCCGGCCGCCTCGGGCTGACGGGCCATGGCGGTGATGGCGTTGCCCACCACGATGCCGATGCCGATGCCGGGGCCGATGGCGGCGCCGCCGTAGACGATGCCTCGGCCGACGGCGGTGAGGCCGGCGACGAGCTCGCCCGGATCCTGCTCAGCGAGAAGATGCAGCACGGTCGTTGTCTCCTTGGTTCTTTAGTGCTCGGGGTGCATGGCACCGCCGATGTACACGGCGGCGAGGATGGTGAAGATGTACGCCTGGAGGAAGGCCACCAGGATCTCGAAGGCGCTCAGGAACACGAGCAGCGCAAAGGGGGCGACGGCACCGACCACGGTGGCCTCGAAGAGGGCCTGGCAGAGCACGGCGAAGGTCACGAGGAGCAGGTGGCCGGCGATCATGTTGGCGAAGAGCCGGACGGCCAGCGACAGCGGCCGGGTGACGAGGATGCCGAGCAGCTCGATGAGGAACACGAGCGGCAGGATCGCCTTGGGCACGCCGGGCGGGATGGTGGCCGACTTGAAGTACTTGATCGGCCCCTGCGACTTGATGCCGATGGCGTGGTAGGCGAGCCACACCAGGATCGCCAGGAAGGCCGGCAGGGCGATGCGGGCGTTCACCGGCATCTGCACCCCAGGGATCAGGCCCCAGATGTTGCAGGTGAGGATGAAGGTGAACAGCGTGAGCAGGTAGGGCGTGTACTTCAGCCCGTCCGGCCCGATCGTCTCCATGATGATGCCGTCCTCGATGAAGCCGACGGCCGACTCGGCGAGGTTCTGCGTGCCGGTGGGCACCAGCGCCTGCTGACGACCGCCGAGGTACATCACGGCGAAGGCGATGGCGGCCGACACCCACATGAGGATGATCACCTTGTTCACGGCGAAGGCGCCGCTGCCGAACAGGGTGGGCCACTCCACCACGTGGGAGATGGGCGGGAACTCCAACCCGAGGATCACGAGAGGACAGCCTCCTTGTCAGGGGTGGGCTTGAGGCCCGGGAAGGCGAGCGAGGCGGACACGTAGCGCAGCTCCCAGAAGAGGAGCCCGAGGTGCGTCACGAGCACGCAGATGCCGAGGGCGGTCATGTTGACCCAGGCCGCGTCGCGCACGGCGAAGAGCACGGCGGTGACGAGGCCCATGCGCACGGCGAAGCCGCCGAGCGAAACGGCCATGATGGCGGTAAGGGACACCTTGGCCGCCCACGACAAGGCCAGGGCGGCGAGTAGCAGGTTCATCACGACGAGGGCGATGGCGACGGCGGCCGACGAGGCGCCCTGCGTGCCCCAGAGCAGCGTGGCCAGCACGAGGATGGCGGGAGCGAACCACACGCCTCGGCGCAGCATGTCGAAGGCCAGCTCGCGCTCCACCTCGGGAGCGGGCGGCACCGGCGCCATCCGGTCGGCCGCGCTCACGTCGCCTCGCGGTCGCGGGCGGGGCCGAGCAGGTCCTGCTCGTGCCGGCTCATGCGGGCGGAGTAGCGCACATACTCGCGCCAGCTCACGTAGCCGAGGGTGAACACGAAGAGGAACACGAGGAAGAGCGGCCCGGTGCCCAGCCAGCGGTCGATCTGCCAGCCCAGGAGCGCGCACAGCGCCGGGGTGACAGCCAGCTCGACTGCGGTCGACAGCGCGTTGCCGAAGCCGTTGTTGAGCTCGCGCTTGGCGGAGAGATCGAACACCGTCGTTCCGGACCTCAGGACCTCGAGCCCGTCCCGAGACGAGCGCTTGTGAAACCGTTCGCAATGTAGAACCCTTAGCGCGGGGCGGGCAAATCCAACCCTCGCGTGGGCCAGCGGGGCACCTTAGCGGACTCGCGACCGAGAGTTCGAAGGCAGGAAACCCTGATGCCGGGGGTGGCTGGCTCCTTGCCTCGCTAGCCGGACACCGTGATCGCCTGGCGGATCCCGTCGCCGGTCTGGCCGGGCTTGCACGCCACCTCGTAGTCGCCGACCACGAGGTCGGCGTTGAAGTCAGTGCTCGTCCCCGGTCCGATGTTCTCGCGCTCGGTCACGACGCGATCGCCCGGGGCGTAGATGTAGACCTCGGTCACCTTCGAGCCGGCGTTCGTCACGCGGAACGTCGTGGTGCCGGCCGCGAGGTCGGTCGAGTCGAGCACGCAGGCGTCGTCGGAGGCGGTGACGTTCACGATCGTGCCGCTCTTGTCACCTGAGCACGCGGCCAGAGCGGACGTGCCGAGGAGGGCCACGAGACAGGCGAAGGGGACCGTGCGCATAACGACTCCTTGCAGGTGGGGGGTCAGCGCCCGGTCGCCGAGCGAGCGGACACCGGGACGGGGGTAGGCCCAGCGGCGGCGACGGGCACCGCCTGAGGGGCGGGCGAGCGGAAGAACAGGGGCATCGTGATCCCGAGGTAGGCGAGCCAGGCCACCACCTCGGCCCACCTGGGGTCCGGGCGGAAGTTGACCGTGCCGCGCAGCAGCGTGCCGTACCAGCTGCTCGGTGGGATCTGAGTCGACACGTCGAAGGCGCGGGCGTCGAACAGCCCGCCGGTGAGGATGCCGGCCTCCCACAGGTCGTGGATGCCGTAGGCGAGCACACCGGCCGCCACCACGATGAG
Source organism: Acidimicrobiales bacterium (assembly GCA_036781345.1). Taxonomy (GTDB): domain Bacteria; phylum Actinomycetota; class Acidimicrobiia; order Acidimicrobiales; family VFJN01; genus VFJN01. The sequence goes on from DAIQBC010000044.1 coordinate 7,800, forward strand.
ACCGGCCCCGGTCCACATGAAGAACTTGGCGAGATCGAGGTGGACTGCACGGCGATACAGCAACCAGCCGAGCACCACGGCGAGGGCGATGCCGAGCGCGGCGCCGATGATCGGCGCGGCAGTGGTCTCCGTGGCCTTCGCCGCCGACCAGACGAACAACGCCGTCTCGAGACCCTCACGGGCGGTGGCAACGAAGGCAGTGAGGACCACGGCCCCAACCCCCCCGGTGAGGGCCGCGTCGAGCCGACCCTGGAGCTCGGACTTCATGCTCCGGGACGTGCGCCGCATCCAGAAGATCATCCAGGTGACGAAGCCGACGGCGATCAACGACATCACACCGCCGAAGGTCTCCTGGGCCTTGAAGGTGTCGAGGCCATGCTGCGTGAACGTGAGGAGCGCGCCGGCGCCAAGGGACAGCGCCACGGCCAACCCGACACCGATCCACAGCGGGCGCAAGCGATCGGTGCGACCCACGCGCACGAGATAGGCGACGAGGATCCCGACGATGAGGGCGGCTTCAAGGCCCTCTCTCAGTCCGATCAGGAAGTTGCCGAACAAGGTGATCCCTCGTGCTCCGGTGACCTGGCGAGGCCGACCCCTCAAAGGTGAAGGTCGCCCGACGTCCTAGTGTTCATCAACCCTAACATCAGCTACCGAGTCCGCCGCAAGGTGGCATCGGTCAGAGCTCCCCATCCCGCCGGGAGCGCAGGCCAGGCTCGAACAGCGTGTACAGCACCAAGGCCGCCGCACCGATGGCGATCGGCACGTACAAGTCGCCCCGGCCGCGGGTGTAGGTGGGGTAGAGCACGATGGCGGACAGCAGCACGGTCCACGCCCAGAGGATCAGCACGCTGCGCCGCTGCCCGTGCCCGAGGCGCATCAGACGATGGTGCAGGTGGTCCTTGTCGGCCACCGTGACGTTGCCGCCGCGACGGGCCCGTCGAACGATCGAGAACAGGGCGTCGATCATCGGGACGCCGAGGATCACCAGCGGGATGAACAGCGGAGCGAAGAAGAAGAAGGTCTGGCCCGAGAACGGCGTGTCCGTGTTCCCGCCGACGGCGATCGTCGCCGCCGCCATCAGGAGCCCCAGCAGGAGCGCCCCGGCGTCGCCCATGAAGATCTTGGCCGGATGGAAGTTGTGGGGCAGGAACCCGAGGCAGGCGCCGAGCACGGACGCCGCGATCACCGGCCCGGCGTTCTCGGGGCCGATGGCCGCCACCCCGTCGAGGCGCTCGCAGTACAGGAGCAGCGCCGCCGCCGCGATGCCCACGATGCCCGCGGCAAGGCCGTCGAGGCCGTCGATGTAGTTGATCGCCGTCGACATGCCGATGACCCAGAGCACGGTGAGCAGTGCGGACATGTCGGGGGACAAGGAGACGAGCCCGGCGAAGGGGATCCGGAAGAACAGGATGCTCACGCCGGCGATCGACAGCACACTGCCCGCCAGCACCGTCCCGGCGATCTTGGCCGGCGGGGACACCTCGCGAAGGTCGTCGAGCTGGCCCACCGCGAAGATGACCACCGCAGCCAGCGCCACCCCCACTGGCACCGTGCTCGCCATGAAGACCTCGGCGAAGGAGCTGTCCCACCACGCCATGCCGAGGCCGGCGAGGAACCCCAGGAGGATGGCGCTGCCACCCAGCAGCGGGGTCGGCTCGGTGTGGACGCGTCGCTCGTCGGGCGCCTGCACCGCGCCGACCCTGAACGACAGCCACCGGAAGGCGGGGGTGGAGAGCAGTGTGACGAGCGCGGCCGCTCCGATGACGGGGAGGAACCCCCCCAGGTAGTCCCTCACCTGCCGTCTAGGCCTCGCTCGGGTACGGCGCGAACTTCGAGCAGAGGGCGACGACGTCGTCCTTCACCGCCGCCAGGGTGGCGTCGTCATCACGGTGCGCGACCACGCGGTGGATGAAGGAGGCGATCGTGGCCATCTCGGGCTCGCCCATCCCTTGAGTGGTGACGGCAGGGGTGCCGATGCGCAGGCCCGACGTGATGTAGGGCGGCCGGGGGTCGTCGGGAACCGTGTTCTCGTTGAGGCTGATGCCAGCCTTGTCGAGGGCCAGCCGGGCCTTCTTGCCGGACAGGTCGGCATCGACGCTGCGAAGGTCCACCAGGAGCAGGTGGTTGTCGGTGCCGCCCGACACCAACCGGAGACCGTGCCCGGCCAGACCCTCAGCGAGGGCCGCGGCGTTGCGCACGATCTGGGCGGCATAGTCACGGAACTCCGGCGTGGCCGCCTCCGCGAAGGCCAGCGCCTTCGCGGCGACGACGTGGTCGAGAGGCCCACCCTGCAGACCGGGGAACACCGACTTGTCGATGACCTCCGCGAGCTCCGCGGTGCAGAGGATTGCTCCCCCGCGCGGACCCCGCAGCGTCTTGTGGGTGGTGAAGGTCATGATGTCGGCGCCGTGGTCCATGGGGTTCGGGTGCTGCCCACCGGCGATCAGCCCCGCGATGTGAGCGGCGTCGAACATGAACAGCGCGCCGACCTCGTCGGCGATGGCCCGGAACGGCGCTGGATCGATGATGCGGGGGTACGCGGTGGCCCCGGCGACGATGATCTTGGGGTGGTGCTCAAGGGCGAGGTCGCGCACCTGGTCGAGGTCGATCCGCTCGTCGGACGGCGTGACCCCGTAGGACACGAAGTGGTACAGCTTCCCACTTGCGTTCACCGGGGAACCGTGGGTGAGGTGACCACCCTGGTCGAGGCGGAGGCCGAGCACGGTGTCGCCGGGCTGCAGCAGCGCGAGGTACACCGCCATGTTGGCGTTCGCCCCCGCGTGCGGCTGGACGTTGGCATGGGGAGCGTTGAACAGCGCCTTGGCGCGGTCGCGGGCGATGTCCTCGACCTGGTCGATCACCTCGTTGCCGCCGTAGTACCGCTTCGACGGGTATCCCTCGCTGTACTTGTTGGTGAGCACCGAGCCGGTGGCCCGAAGCACCGCCGGCGAGGTGAAGTTCTCGCTGGCGATCAGCTGCAGCGTGGTGTTCTGCCGCTCGACCTCCTGCCTGATGAGGGCCAGGACCTCGTCATCGGGGTTGCTCGGCCATCCCATGGTCAACGCTCCTCTTGGTCGTGCTCGATGTCGGCGATCTGTGCCACCCGGCGTTCGTGACGACCGCCCTCGAAGGGCGTGATCAGCCACAGCTCAAGGATCTCCGACGCTAGGCCGGAAGCAACGATGCGGCCCCCCATGGCGAGCACGTTGGCGTCGTTGTGCGCCCGGCTCAACCGAGCGGTGTAGAGGTCGTTGCAGAGCGCGGCCCGAACCCCGTGCACCTTGTTGGCGGCGATCTGCTCTCCCTGTCCGGAGCCCCCGAGCACGATGCCCCGATCAACGTCACCGGCCACGACCGCACGACCCACGGCGGCGCAGATCGGCGGGTAGTCGACCGGCTCGGTGCCGTGGGTGCCGAGGTCGAGGGGCTCGTGGCCGAGCCGACGCAGCTCGGCCACGAGGTGGCCCTTCAGCTCCACCCCGGCGTGGTCGGCACCCACCGCCACCTTCACGAGCGCTGCTCTTCGCTCGTGTGCGAGAAGGCCAGATCCACGACACGCGCCAACAGGTGGTCCAGCAGCTCAGCGGTGGCCTCGTAGTCGGCCCGCCCTCGCCCCACCGGGTCCTCCACATCGAGCTCCTCGTCGTGATCCATGCTCACCAGTAGCTCCCGGCGGCGGTCCTCCCCCAGCCGACTCAGCCACGAGTCGAAGCTCTCCTCGTTCACGCGGGGACCGACGGCCTCGGCGTAGGCCACGAGCCCCTTGAGCGTGAAGGTCTTGGCCATGGCCCGGGGGTCGAGCACGACGGCCTCGCGCAGGTGCAATCTGGCCATCGCGATCACGAGATCGGCATCGGCCACCATTGAGGCGTCCACCCGGCGGCTGACGTGGCTCGACAGATCGAGGCCTCGCTCGGCCATCGCTGCGATGGCGTAGCCGGTGGCGGGCGCGCCACCCTCGTACAGCCCGGCCGAGGACACCGCCGCCTCTACGCCGGCCAGAGCGAGGTGGTGGCGCAAGAGGACCTCCGCCATCGGCGAGCGGCACTGGTTTCCGGTGCAGAGGAGGAGCACGTTGATGGGCGGATTGTAGGTGGGGATCATGCCCTTCCTAGAGTCGACCGCTCAGTCAAGTTCTGGTCCTGTGGTTGGAGGAGCTCGTGGTCGACCCCCGCACGCCGGTGCTGATCGGCGCTGGACAGCTGAGCAACCGCGTCGACCGCGGTGCTTCCCCCCTCGAGCCGGCCGATCTGGTGGTCGAGGCACTCCGGCGCGCGGCGGACGACACAGGCGTGGGCGTCCCTGCCCTCACTGGCGCCGACGCGGTCCATGTGGTGGGCATGCTGTCGTGGCGCTACCGGGACCCGGCCCGCCTCGTCGCCCAGCGCCTCGGAGCAGACCCGCGCACCACCACCGTCACCGGGGCGGGGGGAACGGGGCCGCAGTCGCTCGTGAACCTGGCCGCTTCCGCTATCGGAGCGGGGGAAGCCGACCTCGTGCTGCTGGGTGGCGCCGAGGCCTGGCGGACCCGCATGGCGGCGCGCTCGGC
>DAIQBC010000045.1:0-12200 GCA_036781345.1 Acidimicrobiales bacterium
CGCCCGCCCCGGGGCCAGCCGTCGCACCTCGTCGAGCGAGTTGAGCGAGATGAGCGGGCCGTAGGTGCCGTGGTACTGCATCAGGAAGTCGTCGCGCCAGGGCACCTATTCACCTCAGAGAGCTCACCCTTGTCGTCCAGCGAGGTGAGCAGCCCGTCGATCATCTCGTCGACGGCATAGAGCGAACCCATCATCTTGTGGTAGCGATCGGTCGGGTCGACAACGTCCCCGTCGGGCAGGCTTCGCGTCGCGGTGCGAAACCAGGTTGGCTTGTCCGACACGTCGGGCTGGTCGAATCTCGCGCCCCGGGGCAGAGCCGCGCCGGCGAACGGGTTGCCGGCGTGACGAGGGGCGGCGTCGATGTTGGCGTGGGGTGCGGAGGTCCAGAAGCCCTGGCGAGACCCGAGCGGCCGGGCTAGGTGCCCTGACCTGCGGAGAGGTTGCCGGGCAGATCAGACCAGTCCTCCGGGTTGTCCTCGACGAAGTGGGCGACGATCTCGCCATCCACACCGTCGACGAGCACGAGGCCCCGCTTCAGGGGCGGCTCCTCGGCGGAGTAGAGCAGGATCCGCCAGGTCGGCTTGCTCCGCAGGCCTCGCCAGCCGAGTTGCGCCGACGCGTGACCCACCGCGAAGCCGACCAGCCGGGTGGCAGCCACGAGGGCATCCCGCTCGTCGACGTCGAGGTTCCAGCCCGCTACGAGGTGGTAGCTGCCGAGGAGGACCAGCAGGATGCCGGCGCCGAGGAAGCCGCCGTTCACGAGCACGCCATCGCTTCCCACCGCGGCCCACACGGCGATGCAGGCGGCCCCGAGCGCGAGGTAGAGATAGCCGGGCACCCGTCGCCGGTTGTTGTTCGGGAACACGTAGGGGCCGACGAAGTCCGACGCGTTCAGGTCGTCGGGCAGAGCATCTGTGACGTCCTCGTCCCTCGTGGTGTCGTCAGCCATCGCGCCGCCGACCGTATCGGTGTCGCGCTCAGCGGGGCCAGGCAGCGCGAATGCGCGCGGCCGCCTCCTGCAGGCTCACCGGCAGCACGCGCGTCTCGGCGGCTACCGCGATGAAGTTGGCGTCACCCGCCCACCGGGGCACGCAGTGCACGTGGAGGTGGTCGGACTGCGAACCGCCCGCCGCCGCTCCGAGGTTCAGCCCCACGTTCACCCCGTCGCATCGGAACCCAGCCTTCAGCGCCGCCACGGCTGACGTCACCGCGCCCCACAGCTCGGTGTGCTCCTCGTCGGTCAAGGTCTCGAGGTCGGCCACCGCCCGCTGCGGCAGCACCATCAGGTGACCGGCCGTGTACGGGTAGAGGTTGATAAGCGCGAAGCAGGTGGACCCGCGCCACACCACCCCGGCTTCGTCGTCACCCTCCTCGTCGGCCCCGGCCAGGACCCGCTCGAACAGCGACCGCCCCGCCGCATCCTCCGGGGTGGGGAGCAGGCGGGTGTCGACCACCTGCCCCACGTAGGCCGAGCGCCAGGTGGCCCACAGGTGGTCAAGCGGCATGGAGCCCCCGGGTTCTGTGGACGCTGACGCCCGCCATCCGAGCGCGAGCGTCCACAGAACCGGTGTCGGTGCGGGAGGTCATGTCTTGGCCCTGACCTCGGCGGCCAGGCGCTCGGCGAAGGCGTCGACGTGGACGTCGCGCTCGGGCTCGTCGGAGCCGCGGGCGTTGACGCCGACGGTGCCCGCCTCCACGTCGCTGTCACCCACCACGAGGATGTAGGGGAGCTTCTCCAGCTTCGCCTTGCGGATGCGGGCGCCCAGCGGCTCGTCCGCCTCCGCCAGGCTGGCCCGGAACCCGTCGCCGTGGAGGCGGTCCACGACGCGGGCGGCGTAGGCATGGTGATCGCTCCGCACCGGGAGCACCCGCACCTGCTCCGGGGACAGCCACGCCGGGAAGGCGCCGGCGTAGTGCTCCACGAGCACGCCGAAGAAGCGCTCGATCGATCCGAAGAGGGCCCGGTGGATCATGATCGGGCGGTGGCGCTCGTTGTCGGCGCCGATGTACTCGATCTCGAACCGCTGCGGCAGCTGGAAGTCGAGCTGGATCGTGGACATCTGCCAGGTGCGACCGATGGCATCGCGCGCCTGCACAGAGATCTTCGGCCCGTAGAACGCGCCGCCCCCCTCGTCGAGGGCCAGCTCGAGGTCTTTGGCCTTCGCCGACTGGCGGAGCGCCTCGGTGGCCTCCTCCCAGTCCTCGTTGCTGCCGAACGCCTTGCCGGGTGGCCGGGTGGACAGCTCGAGGTAGAACTCGGTGAGGCCGTAGTCCGCCAGGAGGCCCAGCACGAAGTCGAGCAGCGACGACAGCTCGTCCGCCATCTGCTCCTTGGTGCAGAAGATGTGGGCGTCGTCCTGGGTCATGCCCCGCACCCGGGTAAGGCCGTGGACCACGCCGCTCTTCTCGTACCGGTAGACGGACCCGAACTCGAACAACCGGAGCGGCAGCTCCCGGTAGCTCCGCATCCGCGACCGGTAGATCAAGACGTGGAAGGGGCAGTTCATCGGCTTCAGGTAGTAGTCCTGGCCATCGTCGCCCCCCTCGTCGTGGAAGTGCATGGGCGGGAACATGCCGTCGGCAAACCACTCGAGGTGGCCGGACGTCTCGAAGAGCCCCGCCTTGGTGATGTGGGGCGAGTTGACGAAGTCGTACCCTGCCTCCGCGTGGCGCTGACGCGAGTAGTCCTCCATCAGGCGGCGCACGAGGCCACCCTTCGGGTGGAACACGGCCAGGCCGGAGCCGATCTCGTCGGGGAAGCTGAACAGGTCGAGCTCAACGCCGAGCTTGCGGTGATCGCGCTTGGCCGCCTCCTCGAGGCGGTGGAGGTGCTCCTCCAACGCCTTCTTGGAGTGCCAGGCGGTGCCGTAGATGCGCTGCAGCTGGGGGTTGCCCTCCTGCCCGCGCCAGTAGGCGCCGGCCACCCGCATCAGCTTGAAGTGACCGAGGTGCGAGCCCGTAGAGGGGACATGGGGCCCACGGCACAGGTCGATGAAGCCGGGATAGCCGGCGAAGGGCGGGACCTCCTTCGCGGTCGCCGGCGGGTTCTCGTAGGTGCGCACCGACGACGAGGACGACGTGGCCGACATCGGATCGGTGCTGGCGTCATCGATGATCTCGAGCTTGAAGCGGTGGCTGGCGAACACCTGACGGGCCTGCTCGGCGGCGAGCTCGTCGCGGACGAACGGCTGCGACTCCGCCATGATCTGGCGCATGCGAGCCTCGATGCGCTCGAGGTCCTCCTCTACGAACGTGCCGCCGTGGGGCAGCTCGAAGTCGTAGTAGAAGCCGTCCTCCACGGGCGGCCCGATCCCGAAGGTTGCTCCCGGGAACAGGTCGAGAACCGCCTGAGCGAGCACGTGGGCGGTGGAGTGGCGGATCGTGAAGAGGCCGCGCGGGCTGTCGCCCGTGACGATGGCCACCTCGTCGCCGTCGGTCAGCTCCACGGCAAGGTCACGCTCCTCGCCGTTGACCACCGCGATCACCGCCGCCTTGGCCAGCCGCGGGCCGAGGTCGGCAGCGAGGCCCGACGCCGTCGTCCCGGTGGCCAACGGGCGCGTTGAACCATCGGGCAACCGGATCGTGATCTCGTCGGACATGGACTCGACGGTACCGGAGCCCCGCGAGCAGCCAGGAACCCGTTACGAGCGGGGGGCGAGGACCTCAGCGCTGGAGCGCCGTGGCGGAGTCGTGTCAGAGCCGGAGGGGGGCGCGTGACCGTTCCCGTTCGAGCTGGCCTCGTCGAGCTCGCCGACGTGGGCGGTCTCGGCGGACGGGAAGCTCTCGGCCTTCTTGGTGGCGTACTCGTCGACGTAGTCCTGCCCGGTGAGCTCACGGATCTCGAACATCACCTCATCGATGATCTGCCGGAGCACGAGCCGGTCGTCGACGCGGTCGGCGTAGCGCCGGACGTCGATGGGGCGCCCGAAGCGCACCTCGGCCCGCTTGAACGGCTTGGGGAGCTTGGCGTCGGGTGGCTGGATCTCGCGGGTGCCGACGATCCCCACCGGCACGATGGGGGCGCCGGTGCGCAGAGCCAGGCGCGCGGGCCCGGTGTGGCCACGGTGCAGCCGGCCGTCGCGGGCCCGGGTGCCCTCGGGGTAGATGCCGAAGAACTCCCCTGACTCCAGCACCCGCGCTGCGGTGTTGAGGGCTCGCTCCGACGAGCTGCCCCCGCTCCGGTCGATCGGGATCATGCCGATGGCCGGGAAGATGTACTTCGTCTTCCACGAGTCCATGTACTCCGCCTTACCCACGAAGGTGATGCGCCGCGGCAGCACCATCGGCAGGAAGAAGGAGTCGATCACCGAGGTGTGGTTGGGGCAGAAGACGGCTCCGCCGGTGGACGGGATGTTCTCGAGCCCCACCGTCTTGATGCGCCACAGCCCCCGGAAGATCGGGGTCATCACGGCCCTTGCGACGGGGTAGAGCTTCCCGTACTCGCGCTCAGCTGTCGGATCCCCCACGAGCGGGAGTCTTGCAGACCTTCAGGCGTCGATGCCGAGCAGGGCCACGGCCGACGACACGCCCAGGCCGGCGGCCACCGCGGCGTCGATGGCGGCCACTGCGGCCGGGACGTCGAGGTCGTCGTCGAGCGCGGCACGGACGGTCGCGAGGCCCCCGTCCCCAGCACCGGCGGCTCGCCATCGTTCGAGCCGCTCGGCGGCACGGGGCATCCGGGTGTCGTCCCACTCCCAAGGGGTCCGGTAATGGTTCTCGATGATCATCAGGCGGATCGCCATGGGGTCCCATTGCTTGCGGAGCTCCGAGACGAAGACCAGGTTGCCGAGCGACTTCGACATCTTCTCGCCGTCCATCCGCACCATGGCCTGGTGCATCCAGTGCCGCACGAAGGGCTCGCCCGTGGCCGCCTCCGACTGGGCTCGCTCACACTCGTGGTGCGGGAAGATCAGATCCGCTCCCCCACCGTGGAGGTCGATGGTGGTCCCGAGCTCCCGGAGCGCGAGCGCCGAGCACTCGATGTGCCAACCGGGCCGGCCCGGACCCCAGAGCGACTCCCACGCCGGCTCGTCGTCGAGCGACGGCTGCCAGAGGACGAAGTCGAGCGGATCGCGCTTGTTCGGGTCGTCGACGTTGCCGCCGCGCTCCATTGCCAACGCCAGCATCTCGTCCCGGGAGAACCCAGACACTGAGCCGAAGTCCGGAAAGGACGACACCTCGAAGTAGACGCCGCCGCCGGCCTGGTAGGCGTGGCCCCGCTCGAGGACCATCCCGATGAAGCCCCGGATGTCGGCGATGGCCGACGTGGCGCGGGGCTCGCTCCAAGACGGGAGCAGCCCGAGGGCCATCATGTCCTCGTCGAAGCGCGCCGTCTCCGCCGCCGCCAGATCCAGGTAGTGGACGCCGAGCTCCCGCGCCTTGCCGAGGATCGAGTCGTCGACATCGGTGATGTTCCGCACGCACCTCGTGTCGTGGCCACGATCACGCAGTCGCCGTTGGAGCACGTCGTAGCCCACGTAGACCGCCGCGTGACCGAGGTGGGTGGCGTCATACGGCGTGATCCCGCAGGTGTAGAGCGTGACGAGCGGTCCCGGCTCGAAGGGCACCACCGCCCGCTGGGCCGTGCACCACAGACGCATCGCACCGGCCGCGTCGCTCATCGGCGAGTCGGTCACTCCGGGATGCTCGTGAACTTCACCGCGACCCGTGTCTTGTAGCGAACGTTGAGCTGCAGCAGCACGGCGGTGAAGGACTCGATGGGGGTGGCGAGCGAGAGCCCTCCGCAGTCGAGGGGGCGCAGGTTCGGGATCTTGCGCACCAGGTCGACGGTGGCCTGGGTGGCCTCGGGGTGGTCAGAGCAGATCAGCACGTCGCTCTCGATGGGATGGTCGAGGTCGCCCAGCTCCTTGGCGGGCACGTGGTGCAGCCCGGCGGCCACCAGGCTCCGTGGGAGCACGGCCTGCACGCTGGCCGCCACCGACCCGCGAGGAGGCACGAGGGGCTGGAACTCGTCGCCGATCCGGATGAGGGCGTTGGCCATCGAGATGACGACCTTGCCGCGCAGGTGGGCCTCGAGCTGGTGCGCGGTCTGGGTGGCGCCGTCCCACGGCGTGGCGACGACGACGAGATCGGCGTGTGCGGCACCGTCGTTGTCATCGCCCGTGATGGTGAGGTCGCGGTCAGGCCAGCGGCTTCGCAGGCCTTCGACGATCTCCAGCGCCCGCTCCTGTGAGCGTGATCCCACCACAGTCTCGAACCCGACCGAGGCTAGGCGGACAGCCAGTGCGCGGCCCGCTGGGCCAGTGCCTCCAAGGATCCCGATGCGCATCGGCGACACCGTAGCGGCGGGGGTCGGGCGGCACGGAGTTGGGGGCGAGCGACGGTAACAGCCAGTGTCACGTGGCAGTCTCACGGCCATGTCGCTCCTCGATGGCAAGCGGATCCTGGTCACCGGCGTCCTCACGGACGCCTCACTCGCCTTCGGAGTCGCCCGCCACGCGCAGGAACAAGGGGCCGAGGTGATCCTCACCGGCGCCGGGCGTGGCCTCCCGCTCACGCGAAGGACGGCTCGGAAGCTGCCGACGGAGGCCGAGGTGCTCGAGCTCGACGTCACCGATGTGGCACAGGTGGCCGCGATCCGCGACGAGCTGGGCCAGCGGTGGGGGCGACTGGACGGCGCCCTGCACGCCATCGGGTTCGCTCCCCCGTCCTGCCTCGGTGGCGGCTTCCTCGATGCCCCGTGGGAGGACGTCGCCGTCGCCCTGCAGGTGTCCGCCTACTCCCTCAAGACGGTGGCGGACGTGGTGGTTCCGCACCTGACCGATGGGGGGTCGATCGTCGGCCTCGACTTCGACAACAGCACGCAGGCCTGGCCCGCGTACGACTGGATGGGCGTGGCCAAGGCCGCGCTGGAGAGCACCTCCCGCTACCTCGCGAGAGACCTCGGACCGAAGGGCATCCGCGTCAACCTGGTGGCCGCCGGACCGATCAAGACCCTCGCCGCCAAGTCCATCCCGGGGTTCCAGCGCTTCGAGGACGTCTGGGACGAGCGCAGCCCGCTCGGCTGGGACGTCAAGAGCGATGCCGACGCGGTAGCCCGCGCCTGCGTCGCCTTGCTCTCCGACTGGTTCCCGAAGACCACCGGCGAGATCGTGCACGTGGACGGCGGGTTCCACGCCGTCGCCACCTGACGGGGGCGGAGCGTCGCTCAGCAGTCCGGGAGCAGCCAGGTGGGGTTGGCCACGAGGAGCTTGTCGTGCACGCTGCCGGCCACGAGACCCCGCACCTCGTCGATGCGGTCGTCGAGGTCGCCACGACGGATCCGCGCCGCAAGCTCGCGGTCGTCGACACAGCCCAGCTCGGCCAACCGGGCGATGTGCGCCACGGTGAGCGCCGGCTCCAGGGCGAGCTCCCGCTCGACCATGCGCAGCGCGTTGACCGCCACCCGGGCATGGAACGCCAGCCGCCCTTCCGTGGCCGTCCGAACGTCATCGTCGACCCACTCCCGCACCGCCTCCACCAGCTCCGCCGCGCTGGGCCGGTCGTGCAGCACGGGGCCCGGTGACGAGCGCACGACCGCCGCGCTGGTGGGCAGCGGTCCGCCCGGCAAGAGGCCGAGGAGGTCCCATTCGTTCTCGCACACCCGGCGGCCGATGGTGGCCAGCTCCACGGAGCGGGAGGCGCCGCTCAGGTGTCCCCACGCCTGGAGCACGCAGATCGCTCCCCACTTCAAGGTGCCCAGCACCTCCCACCAACGCAGCCTCTCGGGTTCGACGGCGCGGCCGGCGGCCGCCTCGTAGGCCTCGACCAGCGCCTCCCGCGTCGCCACCCCACCGGCCGCCAACGGAGAGCCGAACCGCCAGGCCCGCACGCAGAACCACCCGAGGTCCTCGATCGGGTCGCCCTGGTGGGCCAGCTCCCAGTCGAGCACGGCGCGCAGGCCGTCTCGATCGACGAGCACGTTGCCCATGCGGAGGTCTCCGTGCACCACGCACGCGTCGACGGGACCGGGACGGTGCGCCTCGAGCCAGTGGAGCCCCAGCTCGAAGGCGGGGTGCGGCTCCCCCAAGCCGTCGAGCAGGGCACGGCACTGGGCCACCTGGTCGGTCGGGCGCAGGCCTGGGGCGGCCTCGAGCGGGATGGCGTGGATCGCCGCCGCCGCGCGCGCCACCTGTGCCCCGAGGCGCGACCGCGCCCGCTGCCACTCGTCGTCTCGGAGCAGCCGTCGCGCGATGGTCTCGCCGGCGAGTCGCTCCACGACCATCCCGGGGCTGCCCAGCACGCGGCCGTCATCGCTGGCGAGGACCTTGGCCACCGGCACGCCGTGCTCGTCCGCCGCGTGGAGCACGGCCGCTTCGGTCTCGATGCCGACGGCGGTGGTGCTGGGCCCGGCGCCGGGTCGCAGGCGCTGCAGGATGAGCTCCTGACGCTGCCCACCGCCCTCGAGGTCGAACGACCACGTCTCCCGGGATGCGCCGCCGGAGAGCCGATGCAGCTGGTCGACGCGGGCACCGGCACCCGCGACGTCGCCGAGCAAGCTCAGCAGTGACCGCTCCAGCTCCTCGGCCCCCATGGCGGGAGCAGGCTACTCAGCAGGCGGCCGAGACGGCGGGGGTCGGGTTCACGGCGGCTCCGCCACCCGGGTGGATCTCGAAGTGCAGGTGCGGAGTGCCGCGGGCGTTGCCCGTGTCCCCCACGTAGCCGATGACTGTCCCCGCGGTCACGTGACCGGCCCCGACGTTGGCGTAGGACGAGAGATGCGTGCCGTAGTAGTAGCTGCCGTTGTCGCCGTAGAGGTGCCACGACAGACCGCCCGTGCTGTTGCCGCGGTGCTCCACCCGCCCGCTCACCGGCGCGACGGTGGGCGTGCCCATGGGCGAGAGCATGTCGACCCCTTGGTGGGCCCGACCACCCGAGCGCGGCGCTCCCCAGGTGTCGCTGAAGGCCACGGGACCCTGTACGGGGCAGATGATGCCGCCTACGGGTGGGCGCACCGACGGCAGGTTCGGAGTGGAGGTCGTCCGGGGCGTCGACGACCTGGCCGAGGTACGAGCCGCCGCGGCCGCCGCAGCCGCCTCACGCTGCTTGCGCTCCGCCTCCTGGCGCTGCCGCTCGAGGGCCTGGAGGCGGGCCAGCTCCCGATCGAGTGCGACACGGCGGTCGCGGAGCCGGCCGATGGCGTCCTGCTGATCGACCAGCTTGGCGGCCAGAGCCGCCTGTGCGACCGCGAGGTCCTCGCCGGCCGCGATGTACTCGTCGATGGCGTCTTGGCTGCCCTGGGTGGTGTACCGGGACAGCGCATCGGCCCGTGCCTGGGTGTTGATGTCGGGGTCCGTGTAGCTGAAGCGGGCGGCCTCGTTGTTGATGAACCGACGCACCGCCACCTCGCGCACCGACGCCCGCAGCGAGTCGAGCCTGGCTTGCGCGCCCGCGGCCTGGGCCTCGAGCGAGTGGACGTCGGCCTCGATCTCGCCGAGGCGTGACTCAGCGTCGGCCAAGTCGGCAGCCACCTGGTTGGCCCGTCGTTGCGCGGCCGCGACATCACCATCGTCGGCCCCCGCGTCGGGGGCCACGGCCAGGAGGCCGAGGAGCACGGTCATGCCGAGCAGGGCTCGCAGGGTTGGTCGGACCACAGTGGACGAGCAGGATAGTCGCCGCGTGACGGTTGTTGCAGTTCTGTGACGAAGGGCGCGGGCTCCGGCCGCCGAGGGTCACCGGTCCGATTCGTCGCGGATGTCGCCCACGAGAGCCTCGATCACGTCTTCCAGAGTGGCGATCCCGAGCGTGCGACCGTCGGCATCGGCCACCACGGCCACGTGGATGCGGGCCTGCTGCATGGCCAGCAGAGCGTCGTCGAGCGAGGTAGCGGTGCCGAGCACGAGCATGCGCCGCACCCGACCCAGGGGCAGCGGTCGGCCTCGCGCCGGGCCGGACATCGTCAACAGATCCTTGGCGTGCACGAACCCGAGCACGTCGTCCACCTGTTCCCCAGCCACCAGGAGCCGGGTGTGACCCGACGACACCACGAGCGCCTCCGCCTCTGCGGGGGTGGCGGTGCGGGGCAACCACACGACGCCGTCACGCGGCACCATCACGGTGGTGATGCTCCGGTCACCGAGGTCGAGGGCGCCGGTGAGGAGCTGGTGGGCCACCTCCTCGATGAGCCCTTCGTCACGGGACGCGCCGAGCATCACGGCCAGCTCGTCGGCCGATGCCGCGGTGGCCAGCTCGTCGCGGGGTTCGATGCCGAGGAGGCGCACGCCGGCCGCCGACAGCCCGTTGAGGAGCCGCAGCAACGGGCCGAACACCGTGACGTAGGCCCGATTGGGCAGGGCCAGCGCCAGGAGCGTCCGCTCGGGGGCGGCGATGGCCACGTTCTTGGGCACCATCTCCCCGATCACCATGTGCAGGAACGCCACGATGGTGAGGGCTACCACGAACCCGATGGTGTCGAGCAGCCCTGCGGGCAGCTTCACGACGTGGTCCAGACCCCCCTCGATGAGCCCGGCCACCGTGGGCTCGGCCACGTAGCCGAGGAGCAACGAGGCCATCGTGATGCCGAGCTGCGCACCGGCCAGCTGCACGTTGAGGTGGCGCATCGAGCCTACGGCCAGGCGGGCCCGGGCGCTGCCCTGCTCTGCCATCGCTTCGAGCTTCGTACGGCGGCTGGCGATCAATGCGAACTCCACCGCCACGAAGAACCCGTTGGCCACGAGCAGCAGGAGCGAGAGCGTCAGGTTGCGGGCGGTCATGTCGGCGCCCCATCACGGCTGGAGAGGCGCTCCGCGTGTCGGATGCGGACCGTGGCCACCCGGCGGGCGTCGAGCTCGACCACCTCGACCCGCCAGCCATCGTGGCGGAACGCCTCGCCGACCGCGGGGATCCGGCCAAGGCTCGCGAGCACGAACCCGGCGAGGGTCTCGTAGTCGCCGTCGGGCATCGCGAACCCGCAGGCGTCGAACACCTCGTCGCGATGCAGGGTCCCGTCCAGCAGCCACTCGCCGGGCCGCTGCACGCGGGTGAGCCGCGGCGTGGGTCGGTCGTGCTCGTCGTCGATCTCCCCGACGATCTCCTCCAGGATGTCCTCGAGGGTGATGATCCCCGCGGTGCCACCGTGCTCATCGACCACGATGGCGAGGTGGCTGCCGACCCGACGCAGGTCGGCGAGGAGGTCGGCCAGGTCGCGTGTCTCGGGCACGACGAAGACCGGCGCCATCAGCCGCTCCACCAGCTGGGTGTCCCGGTCCTCGTAGGGCACGCCATACACGTCCTTCACGTGCACGACGCCCCGCACGTCGTCGAGGTCTGCCCCCACCACCGGGAAGCGTGAGTGCCCGGTTTGCACCGCCCGCTCGGCCAGCGTCGACACCACGTCATCGATCGACAGCGTGACCACGGACCGCCGCGGGATGAGGGCGTCAGCCGCATCCTTCTCGCCAAAGCGGATCGACCGGGTGAGCAGCGTGAGCGCCTCGGGCTCGAGGGTGCCCTCCTCGCCCGACGATCGGATGAGCAGCTCGAGCTCCTCCAGGGATCGCACGGATGTGAGCTCCTCCTTGGGCTCGATGCCGAGGCGCCGCACGGTCCAGTTGGCGGCGCCGTTGAGGAACCGGATGAGGGGGCCGAGCACTCGCGTGATCACGAGCATCGGCGGCGCCAGCGCATAGGCCGTGGGGCGCGGCTTGGCGATGGCGATCGACTTCGGCACCAGCTCGCCCACGACCATGGTGGCCACCGTGGCCAGCACGAGAGCCACGACGATGGCAGTGCCGGAGGCCCGCGACGCCCCCACCACCGGCCGCACCACGGGCTCGAGGGCGGAGGCAATGGTGGGCTCCGCGATGAAGCCCACCACCAACGAGGTCACGGTGATCCCGAGCTGGGCACCCGACAAGTTGAACGACAGACGCCGCAGCGCCGCCGACGTCGCGTTGGCCCGGCGGCTGCCCGCGGCGGCATCGGCGTCGACGCGGTCGCGGTCGATGGCCACCAGTGCGAACTCGATCGCGACGAAGAAGCCGGTGGCGAGGATGAGCAGGAGTACGGCGACGAGGCCGAGGGCGGTGTCGATGGGGGCCGTCCGAGATGGGCGAGCGGGCCCGGATCAATCTACGGGCCGCCAGTAGGGTGCCCCGTCATGGTCCTCGGACGTGACGTGCTGCTCGAGGTCCTGCGCACCGAGGGCGTCACCCACGTCTTCGGCAACCCGGGCAGCACCGAGCTCCCCTTCATAGACGCCC
>DAIQBC010000046.1:0-12165 GCA_036781345.1 Acidimicrobiales bacterium
GCAGGCCACCGGGCTCCGCAGCCTGTCGGGCCCGGCACGGGCGAAGGTGACCGACCGGGCCGGCTGGGTCCATGCGAACGTCAACAGCTTCCAGCGGCTCCTGCGCCCGCTCACCGATCGGCTCGGCGACCGCATCGGCAACAACCTCACCTCGGGTGTCACCCGCAAGGTCGGCGGCCTGGAGGTGGGCCTGCTGCTCGGCTGGATGTCGGCCCGGGTGCTCGGCCAGTACGACCTGCTGGTGGTCGACGACCCCGCCGAAGCGACGCCCGACGACCAGGACGTCGTCTACTACGTCGGCCCCAACGTCCTCGCCCTCGAGAAGCGGTTCGCCTTCCCGCCGAAGGAGTTCCGCCTCTGGCTCGCCCTCCATGAGGTCACCCACCGCGCCCAGTTCACCGGCGTCCCCTGGCTGCGTGAGCACTACCTCGGGTTGGTGCACCAGACGCTCGACTCGGTCGACCCGGATCCCAAGCAGTTCCTCGACGCGCTGGTTCGTGCCGTGAGCGACCTGCGCGCCGGCCGCAAGCCGCTCGAGGACGGGGGCATCGCGGCCCTCCTGGCCACCCCCGCCCAGAAGGTGGTGCTCGACAAGATCGGTGGCCTCATGAGCCTGCTCGAGGGGCACGGCGACGTCACCATGGATCGTGCCGGCGCAGACCGGATCCCCAGCGCCCACCGCTTCTCGCGCGTGCTGCGGGAACGACGGGCCACTGCCAACCCGGCCACCAAGCTGCTCCAACGCCTGCTCGGCATGGAGGCCAAGATCAACCAGTACGCCCACGGCGAGCACTTCATCGCCGAGGTGGAGCGCCTCGGTGGGGGCCCGGCTGCCCTTGAGCCGGTGTGGCGGGGCGCGAGCTGGCTGCCCACGCTGGCCGAGATCCGAGACCCGGGTGAGTGGATCGACCGGGTACGGCTCTCCGACGAGCTGGTCGGCTGAGCGCTCGGCCACCATGACGACGCCGGCCGAGCTCCTCGCCCGGTGCCCCTTCCCGCCGCCCGGATCGCCCGTCACGTGCGCGGTGTCGGGAGGCGCTGATTCCCTCGCCCTCCTCGTCCTGGCTGCGGAAGCCGGTTGCGACGTCACGGCGGTCCACGTGGATCACGGTCTCCGGCCGGGGTCGGGCGCCGAGGCCGACCGGGTGGCCGAGGTGGCGGCGCGGGTGGGGGCGGCGTTCCGGGCGGAGGTGGTCACAGTGCGGGCGGGTCCCAACCTCGAGGCGCGGTCCAGGCGAGCCCGCTACGCGGTGCTGCCCGCCGACGTCCTCACGGGACACACCGCCGATGACCAAGCCGAGACCGTGCTCCTGAACCTGCTGCGAGGTGCCGGCCTCGACGGGCTGGCCGGCTACGACCCGCGTCGGCGTCCGCTGCGCGGCCTGCGACGCCGCGAGACGCAGGCCCTGTGCTCGGCCCTCGGCCTGCACCCGCTACAGGATCCGAGCAACGACGACCCCCGGTTCCGCCGCAACCGCGTCCGCCATGAGCTCCTGCCGCTCCTCGACGCCATCGCCGAGCGCGACGTGGCGGCGGTGCTATCCCGGCAGGCAGCCGTGCTTCGGTCCGACGCCGAGCTGCTCGAGGAGCTGGCCCTCGCCGTTGACCCCGGCGACGCCGCAGCCCTGGCCGCCGCCCCCGCCGCCCTCGCCCATCGGGCGGTTCGGCGCTGGCTGCGCACGGGCGACGAACGGCACCCACCCGACGCGGCCACCGTCGCCCGTGTGCTGGCGGTGGCGCGCGGGGAGGCCGTCGCCTGCGAGGTGGGCGGCGGCCGCGAGGTGCGGCGCAGTCGCCAGAAGATGGTCCTCGGAGGCACGCGCGGTTACGTTGCAGACGTGCCGTCGGAGCCGGAGCACCAGCACCTGTTCGAGAGCCCGGACCTCGGCGAGGTGGTGGTGGACGCCGCCACGCTCCAGGCCCGGGTGGCCGAGCTCGGCGCGGCCATCACGCTCGACTACGCCGAACGGGCGCCGCTGCTGATCGGCGTCCTCAAGGGCGCCGCCACGTTCATGACCGACCTGGCACGGACCATCGCCCTGCCGCTCGAGATCGACTTCATGGCCGTGTCGTCCTACGGCAACGCCACCCGAACCTCCGGCGTGGTGCGGATCGTGAAGGACCTCGACATCGACCTCACCGGCCGCGACGTCATCCTCGTGGAGGACATCGTCGACTCGGGCCTGACGCTCTCGTACCTGCGCAAGACGTTGGCGGCGCGGGGTGCCAACAGCCTCGAGGTGTGCGCGCTGCTCGTGCGCGAGGGCCTGCAGAAGACCGACGAGGAGCTGCGGTACGTGGGCTTCCGGATCCCGCCGAAGTTCGTGGTCGGGTACGGCCTCGACGTGGCCGAGAAGTACCGCAACCTGCCCTATGTGTGCGTGTTCGAAGGTGACGCCTGAGCCGTCCCCGCCGGTTCCGCTTGCGGGACCGCGCCGGTAGTCTTCCCACATCGTGAAGCGACCCTCCCGCGCCACCCTCGGCTATGTGCTCCTCGGAGCGATCGCGCTGCTCTTCGCATCGCAGTATCTGACGAAGGGCGACAAGGCCAAGGAGCTCACCCTCAACGAGTTTCGCGATCGCGTCGGCCAGGACGCGGTCGCCACCGCCACCATCAAGGACCGGTCCCATGAGGTCTCCGGCGAGCTGGTGGATGGCGAGAAGTACACCGTTGCCTACCCGCAGGAGTTCGCCGACGAGCTGGCCATCGAGATCGGGGACGCCCGGCCAGCCATCGAGCTGAAGGTCGACCAGCAGGAAGACTCGATCTGGACCTCCCTGCTGTTCAGCTTGCTGCCCATGGTGATCCTGTTCGGGTTGTTCCTGTTCGTCATCAACTCGATGCAGGGCGGCGGCAGCAAGGTGATGCAGTTCGGGAAGGCGAAGGCCCGGCAGGTGTCGAAGGACGAGCCGAAGGTCACCTTCGCCGACGTGGCCGGCTGTGACGAAGCCGTCGAGGAGCTACAGGAGATCAAGGACTTCTTGCAGAGCCCCGCCCGCTTCCAGGCCATCGGTGCCAAGATCCCCAAGGGCGTGCTGCTCTACGGGCCTCCTGGCACCGGCAAGACCCTGCTGGCTCGGGCGGTGGCCGGTGAGGCGGGCGTGCCCTTCTTCTCCATCTCGGGCTCCGACTTCGTGGAGATGTTCGTGGGGGTGGGCGCCAGCCGGGTGCGTGATCTCTTCGAGCAGGCCAAGGCCGCCGCGCCCTCGATCATCTTCGTAGACGAGATCGACGCCGTCGGTCGCCATCGTGGCGCCGGCCTCGGCGGCGGTCACGACGAGCGGGAGCAGACCCTCAACCAGATGCTGGTCGAGATGGACGGCTTCGACGCCCGGACAGGGGTGATCCTCATCGCCGCCTCCAACCGCCCGGACATCCTCGATCCTGCCCTCCTCCGCCCGGGCCGCTTCGACCGCCAGATCGTGGTCGACCGGCCCGACCTCGAAGGGCGCAAGGGCATCCTCGAGGTGCATGCCAAGGGCAAGCCCCTCGAGTCCAACGTCCGCCTGGACGTGCTGGCCCGCCGCACCCCCGGGTTCACCGGCGCCGATCTGGCCAACCTCATGAACGAGGCCGCCCTGCTGGCGGCCCGTCGGAACCTGCAGCTCATCGGCCACGCCGAGCTGGAGGCGGCCATCGACCGCGTGATGGCCGGGCCCGAGCGCAAGAACCGGATCATGAGCGAGAAGGAGAAGCTCACGATCGCCTATCACGAGGCCGGCCACGCCCTGGTCGGCCATGTCCTCGAGGGCACCGACCCCATCCACAAGGTCTCGATCGTCGCCAGGGGCCGGGCCCTGGGCTGGACGCTCGCCCTGCCGACCGAGGACAAGTACCTCCGCACGCGCGGCGAGCTCGAGGACACGATGGCCATGCTGCTGGGTGGGCGCACCGCCGAAGAGCTCGTGTTCGGCGAGATCACCACGGGCGCGTCCGACGACATCGAGCGCGGGACCGACATCGCCCGAGGCATGGTCACCCAGTACGGCATGAGCGACAAGCTCGGCCCACAGCAGCTGGGCAAGGTCAAGGGCGAGGTGTTCCTCGGGCGGGAGATGGGCCACGAGGCCGATTACTCACCCGAGGTGGCGGCGCTGGTCGACAGCGAGGTGCGGGGCCTCATCGACACGGCCCACGACCGGGCCCGGGCCATCCTCTCCACGCACCGCGCCACGCTCGACGTGCTGGCAACCGCGCTGGTCGAGAAGGAGACCCTCGAGGACTCTGACCTGGCGGCGATCTTCGGGCCGCTCGACAAGGGCACCGGGCACCCGCGTCCTGACGCCGTGCCCGCGGAGATCCCCGTCCCTCAGGCGCCCGAGCTGGTGGGCGCGGGTGCCACGGTGGTCGAGGCCCAACCGGTCAACCAGCCGGCCGGTCAGCCCGTCACCGAGCCGGTGCCGGTCAAGCAGCGGTGGTGGAAGCGCGCGGGTGTGCGCGCGCCGCGGCCGAGCGGCACCTGAGCCGCATGGCCCGCGAGCGACCCGCCATCGCCACCCCGATGGATCTGCCCCGCATCGAGCGAGCCGTGCGGGAGATCCTGGAGGCGATCGGCGAGGATGCCGACCGTGACGGGCTCAAGGACACCCCGACGCGGGTGGCCCGGATGTATGCCGAGGTGGCGTCGGGTCTGCACGAGGACCCGTCCGAGCACCTCACCGTCACCTTCGAGTCGAGCCACGACGAGATGGTGATGGTCCGCGACATCCCGCTCTACTCGCTCTGCGAGCACCACCTGGTCCCGTTCAGTGGGAAGGCGCATGTCGCGTACATCCCCGGCAAGGACGGTCGCATCACCGGCCTCTCGAAGATCGCGCGGCTGGTGGACGGCTACAGCCGCCGTCCACAGGTTCAGGAGCAGCTGACCGTGCAGATCGCCGATGCCATGGAGCTCACGCTCGGGCCGCGAGGCGTGATGGTGGTCATCGAGGCCGAGCACCTCTGCATGGCGATGCGCGGTGTGCAGAAGGCGGGCACCACCACCGTCACCTCGGCGGTGCGAGGGCTGTTCCGAGCGAACATCGCCACCCGTGAAGAGGCCATGCGCTTCATCACCGGCCGCGGCTGAGGGTCCCGACGCCAGCAGGAGAGGCTGGGAGGCACGCAAAGGGCCCTGAAGACCCCGAACGGGTGCGGGATCGGCATCGTAGACTGCACCGGTGCTCCAGCGTCCTCTCGTGATGGGTGTCATCAACGTGACCCCGGACTCCTTCTCGGACGGTGGGCAGCTCCCGGACGCCGTCACCGCCATCGCCCACGGCCACCGCCTTCTCGCCGACGGCGCAGACTGGCTCGACGTCGGGGGCGAGTCCACCCGTCCCGGCGCTGCGCCCGTGCCCGAACGGGAGGAGCTGACCCGGGTCATCCCGGTGATCGAGGCGCTGGTGGCCGACGGAGCGCGGGTGTCGATCGACACCCGCAAGCCGGCCGTCGCTCGAGCCGCGGTGGCGGCCGGAGCCACGTTGCTGAACGACGTGGGTGCCTCCCTCGGGGCCTTGGCGGCCGAGCTGGGTGTTGGATGGGCCGGCATGCACATGCAAGGCGAGCCCGCCACGATGCAGCGCGAGCCCCACTACGACGACGTGGTGGCGGAGGTCATCGACCTGCTGGTCACCCGGGCGGAAGCGGCGCGGGCGGCTGGAGCTCCAGAGGTGTGGATCGATCCCGGCATCGGGTTCGGCAAGACCCACGACCACAACCTCACGCTGCTCGCCCACCTCGATGCCTTCGTCGCCACGGGGTTCCCGGTGCTCGTCGGCACCAGCCGCAAGGCGTTCCTCGGCGCCCTGCTCGGCCGCTCCGACGGCAGCGAAGGGTCGACTCCGGTCGGCGACCGCCTCGAGGGGTCGCTGGCCAGCGCCACCTGGGCCATGGCCTGCGGCGCCGCCATGGTCCGGGCCCACGACGTGCGCGCCACCGTCCACGCCGCACTGGTCATCGGCGGCCACATCACCAAGGACGCCGCATGAGCGGCGCCACAGCGAGGGAGCACGAGCCGTGCCGTTGAAGGGCAAGTGGGCACAGGGGATCCGGCCGCGGAACTTCGCGTGGATCCTGAAGGACAAGCTGGCCGTGTGCGAGCGGCCGGGCGGCTACGGAGCCAACCACCGTCGCGTGCGCCGACAGGAGGAGATCATCTGGATCCGTGAGCAGGGGTTCACCTGCGTGGTCACGCTGATCCCGTCGCCGCACAACCTCCACAACTACGACGAGCTCGGCGTGAAGTGGCGCCACCTCCCGTTTGGCCCGCACGACGACGCGCACACGGTCATCAAGACGCTGTTCCCCGAGCTGGCCGCGATGCTGGCGGCTGGCGGCAAGGTTCTCGTCCATCAGGACGAGCTGTCGGACCGGGTGGCCGGGTTGATGGCGGGCTACCTGCTGTGGGCGGAGGTGGTGCCGATGGCGCCGCAGGCCACCTCGGTGGTCGAGCGCCTCCTCTCCCGCCAGATGGGTCCGCTGGGGCGCGACCTCGTCGCCATGGCCGCCACGATCCCGCAGTAGCAACGTGGCCGCGGATGATGTGATCGAGCTGCGCGGGCTACGCCTGTCGGGGGTGGTGGGCGTGCTGCCCCACGAGCAGGCCCAGCCCCAGCCCCTCGAGCTCGACCTCGACATCCACCTCGACCTCGCGACCGCGGGCCGGAGCGACGAGCTCGGTGACACGGTCGACTACGGAGCGCTCTGCGCGGCCGCCGAGCTGGTGGTGACCTCCACCAGCTACGCCCTGCTCGAGGCGTTGGTCGAGCACCTGGCCGGCGCGTTGCTGGCCGCAGACGCGCGCATCGAGGCCGTGACGGTCTCCGTGCGCAAGCTGCGGCCGCCCGTGGCTCAGCAGCTGACCACCTCAGGCGTGCGCATCACCCGGGCACGCTGATGACCCGGGCCTTTCTCGGGCTGGGATCCAACCTCGGCGACCGGGTCGCTCTGCTGCAGGCCGCCGTGGCGGCCCTGCCCGATGTTGTAGCGGTGTCGCCGGTCTACGAGACAGACCCGGTGGGCGGACCCGACGACCAGGGGGCTTACCTCAACCTCGTGGTCCAGCTCGACACCTCGCTCGGTCCCCGTGAGCTCCTCGAGGTGGGTCGGGCTCTCGAAGCCGATGCGGGGAGGGTGCGGGTGTTGCGCTGGGGTCCCCGCACGCTCGACGTGGACGTGCTCTGGGTGGACGGGCGCGAGGTGGATGAACCGGACCTGCAGGTGCCCCATCCCCGGCTCCGGGCGCGACGCTTCGTGCTGGCCCCCCTGGCCGACCTGGCACCCGACCTCGTCACCGCCCACGAGATCGCCGCCGCCGCCGGTGAGGTCCGGGTCGTGGGCGACCTCGGCGACCTGGACAGCGAGTCCCGAGCATGACCCGTGTGCGCATCATCGGGCCCGGGCGGGCCGGCACGTCGTTGGCGACGGCCCTGTCCCGAGCGGGGTGGACCGTGCTGCCGCTCCTGGGCCGGGTCGACGACCTCGCAGGAGCGGCGGCGGACACCGACCTCCTGCTGATCGCCACGCCTGACCAGGTCATCGCGGCCGTGGCCGCGGCCGTCGAGCCCTCGGATCAAGCCGTCGTGGCCCACGTCTCCGGCTCGGTCGGGCTGCGGCCGCTCGCCGGCCACCCGCGTCGGGCCGTCCTCCACCCGCTGGTGGCGCTGCCCGACGCCGAGCGGGGCGCCGAGCGCCTCGTAGGCGCCTGGTTCGGACTGGCCGAGGCCGGTGACCCGATGGTGGCGGAGGTCGTGGCCAGCTTGCGCGGGCGGGTGGTGACGGTGGCCGAGACGGCCTGGCCGCGCTACCACGCGGCCGCGGTCATCGCCTCCAACCACCTCGTCGCCCTGCTCGGGCAGGCGGAGCGGGTGGCAGCCAGCGTGGGGGCCCCGATGGAAGCGTTCCTCGACCTGGCGCGAGGCAGCCTGGCCGACGTGGCCGCCCTGGGCCCGCGGGCGGCGCTCACCGGGCCCGTGCGCCGCGGTGACACTGCCACCGTGGCCCGTCACCTCGACGCCCTTCCCCCGGAAGAGCGCCCGGCCTACGAGGCCATGGCGCGGGAAGCGGGCCGGCTGTGCCCCTGACCACGGTCACCACCATCGTCGAGCTGCGGCATGCGCTCGACGCGGCGCGCGCGGCGGGGCAGCGGGTGGGGTTCGTGCCCACCATGGGCTACCTGCACGCGGGCCACGCTGCGCTGATGGCCGCCGCCCGCGTGGACACCGACGTGGTGGTGACCTCGGTCTTCGTGAACCCCTTGCAGTTCGGGCCGAACGAGGATCTCGACGCCTACCCGCGGGACCTCCCGGCCGACACGGCCCTGGCGGAGGCGGAGGGGGTCGACCTGCTCTTCGTGCCCGCTACCGCCGAGATGTACCCGGACGGCAGCGTGCGCACCACGGTGACCGTGGCCGAGGTGTCCGCCCCGCTCGAAGGACGTTCCCGCCCCACCCACTTCGCCGGCGTGGCCACGGTGGTGGCCAAGCTCTTCGCCATCGTGGGGCCCTGTGCCGCCTACTTCGGGGAGAAGGACTTCCAGCAGGTGGCGGTGGTGCGCCGGATGGTCAGCGACCTGTCGCTGCCCGTGGAGGTGGTGGCGTGCGCCACCGTGCGGGAGTCCGACGGGCTGGCCCTGTCCAGCCGCAACGCCTATCTCACAGCCGACGAGCGCGCTGCGGCGCCAGTCGTCCACCGGGCCCTCCAGGCGGGGCGAGCCGCCGTCGAGGCAGGGGAGCGGAGCGCCGCTGCGGTCCGATCGGTGATGACCGAGGTGATCGGGGCGGAGCCACGGGCCGATCTCGACTACGCCGAGGTGGTCGACGCCGCCACCCTCCAGGTAGTCGACCCCTTGGTGGGTGAGCTCCGACTGCTGGCCGCCGTTCGGTTCGGCCGGGCTCGGCTCATCGACAACGTCGGCGCGCACGTACTGCCCGTGGTCGGCTAGACCAGCGCCTCCATGGCTGATCTCGACCTACTGGTGCTCGGGTCCGGGGTGGCCGGGCTGTCGGCCGCGGTGCGGGCAGCGGAGATCCACGGCATGCGCGTGGGGGTGCTCACCAAGGCCGAGCTCCAACAGGCCACCACGCGCTGGGCGCAAGGCGGCGTGGCCGCGGTGCTCGGCGGCGACCCCGACTCCACCGACCTGCACCTGGCTGACACGCTGTCGGCCGGTGCAGGCCTCTGCGACGTGGACGCCGTGCGGGTGCTGGTCGACGAGGGGCCGGTACGGGTGAACGAGCTCATCGCCCTCGGTGCTTCGTTCGATCGCGACGCTGACGGGAAGCTCCTGCTGGCGCGCGAAGGAGGTCACTCGCTGCCTCGCATCGTGCACGCCGGCGGCGCCGCCACCGGCGTGGAGATCGAGCGCACCCTCGTGGACGCGGTGCGGGCTGAGGTATCGGCCGTCTACGAGAGCTCCTTCGCCCTCGACCTCATCGTCGAGGGCGGCCGCTGCCGTGGCGTGGTGGCCTCGGCGCCGGACGGCCAGCGCACCGAGGTGCGCGCCCGGCACGTGCTCGTGGCCACGGGGGGCTACGGCCAGCTGTTCGCGGTCACCACCAACCCCCACGAGGCAACGGGTGATGGTGTGGCCATGGCTCTGCGGGCGGGCGTGGCGGTGGCCGACGTCGAGTTCGAGCAGTTCCATCCCACCGCCCTGCACCATCCGGCCATGCCGCGGCCGCTGCTCTCGGAGGCGCTTCGGGGCCACGGTGCGCTGCTGCGGGACAGGGACGGCGCTCGGTTCGTGGATGAGATGCTGTCGCGGGACAAGGTGAGCCGGGCCATCAGCGCCAAGATGCTCGAGCAGGGGATGGAGCACCTCTGGCTCGACGCCACGGGGCTGGAGAGCTTCGCCCTGCGGTTCCCCACGATCATGGCGGAGCTGACCGCTGTCGGCCTCGACCCCGCCACCGACTGGCTGCCGATCGCGCCGGCCGCCCACTACAGCTGCGGCGGCATCCTGGCTGATCTCGACGGCGCGTCCTCGCTCCCAGGGCTCTGGGTGGCGGGTGAAGCTGGCTGCAACGGCGTGATGGGGGCCAACCGGCTGGCTTCCAACTCGCTGCTCGACGGCATGGTGTTCGGACCGCGCGTGGTGGAGGCGATCGAACGGGGCGTCGATGGCCCCACCGCCACAGGTGCCATGCGCTCGCGGCTCGGTGGGGGCGACATCGGGGGGTGCGCCCTTGAGCTGCCAGCGTCCACTGACGGCGTGCTGTCGAGCCGCGAGGAGCTGCAGCGCACGATGACCGCGCAGGCCGGCGTGCTCCGGTCGGCGGCGTCTCTCGATCTGGCCGCCAAGGCCTGTGCGGGCACAGTGATGGGGGATGACCCGGCGGCGTGGGAGCTGCGGAACCTGGCCACCGTCGGTCGTGCCCTGTGCGCTGCGGCGCAGGCCCGGGAGGAGAGCCGGGGCGCCCACACCCGCACCGACCACGAGGCACAGCGCGACGATCTGCGCCTTCGGTTCGTCGTTGGGGGCTGAGGCTCGCGGTCCTGTCCCGTCGCTAACCTCGACGGCATGACGGACTCCGGCAACCCGGCCAGCTGGCACCCTGACCCCTTCGGGCGACACGAGCTGCGCTACTGGAATGGTTCCCAGTGGACCGAGCACGTGTCGTCGCACGGTCGCCAGTCGGTCGACCCGCCGGTGGGCGGCAGCGCGATCCCCACCACGAGCCGGCCCCCCGAGAAGATCGTGGGTGACGTCGCCCGCACCGGCGCAGCCACGGGCGCGCAGGGCGGTGGGACGATCTTCACCGAGCCCGTCCTGGTGGTGAACCAGAAGGCGAAGCTCATCGAGATCAACAACGAGTACGCCATCTACGACCAGCACGGCACCCAGATCGGGGCCGTCCGCCAGGTAGGCCAGTCGGCGGCCAAGAAGGTGCTCCGGGTCCTCACCTCCGTCGACCAGTTCATGACCCACAAGCTCCAGGTCGTCGACACCGACGGCAACGTGCTGCTCGCCCTCACCCGACCCGCCAAGCTCGTGAAGTCGAAGGTGATCGTGCAGGACGGTCAGGGCAGAGAGATCGGTGCCATCGTCCAGCAGAACGCCATCGGCAAGATCCGCTTCAACCTCGAGGCCAACGGTCACGTGCACGGCTCGATCAACGCCGAGAACTGGCGCGCCTGGAACTTCAACATCGCCGACGCAAACGGCACCGAGGTGGCCCGCATCACGAAGACCTGGGAGGGCCTGGCCAAGACCATGTTCACCACAGCCGACAACTTCGTGGTGCAGATCCACCGCCCGCTCGAGGAGCCGCTGAGCTCCCTGGTGGTGGCCAGCAGCCTGGCCGTCGACACCGCGTTGAAGCAGGACAACCGCGGTCTCGGGTGACCGTCGCCCGCCGCACCCACCACCGTGCGGACGCACCTGGCAGGCTGACCGGCATGGCGCTGGTCGATCCCTACCTCCACGCGGTGCGTGACGCCGTCGCTCGTGCCCTGGAGGAGGACCTGGCGCCGCTTGGCGACCTCACCTCCGCCCTGCTCCCGGCCGACACCACCGCGGTGGCCGACTTCGTACCTCGCAGCGACGGTGTACTGGCCGGCACTTCGTGTGCCAGCGAAGCCTTCGCCCAGCTCGACCCGTCGGTGGAGGTGCGCTGGGCGGCCCGGGACGGCGATGCGGTGGCCGCCGGTGCCGTCATCGGCACGGTGTCGGGCCCGATGGCGTCGATCCTGACCGGCGAGCGGACGGCCCTGAACTTCCTGTGCCATCTCTCCGGAGTCGCCACCCTCACCAAGCGGTTCGCCTACGCCGCCGCGTCGGGCGGGTCAGCCCGCATCTGGGACACCCGCAAGACCACCCCTGGTCTGCGCACCCTCGAGAAGGCCGCGGTGCGGGCGGGCGGGGCGGTCAACCATCGCGGCAACCTGTCGGACTGGGTGATGTTCAAGGACAACCACCTCGCCATCCTCGGCATCTCCGAGGCGGTGGCCGCGGCCACCGCCACCTGGCCGGGCCGCCTCGTGCACGTGGAGGCCACCAACCTCGACGAGCTCACCCAGGCGCTCGAAGCTGGTGCTGACGCGGTGCTGCTCGACAACATGACGCCGGAGGAGGCCAAGGCCGCCGTCGAGGTGGTCGACGGGTGGGAGGCGGCCCACGGCTTCCGCCCGCTGCTCGAGTGCAGCGGCGGCATCACCGTCGAGACGGCCGCCGCCTACTCGGC